>JBLIMI010000313.1:0-5240 GCA_047638655.1 Minisyncoccia bacterium
GGGGCGTTGCGTGCCCTTGGAATTGAAACGCAAGAGACGGGCCATTCCTTGATCATCGGACCGTCGCAGGGCTTGGGGCCAGCGCAGGCAGAGCCGCTCACTCTGGACCCTGAAGGAGACCATCGCATGGCCTTCGCGTTTTCCCTGCTGGGGTTGGTTCGGCCCAATTTGAGAGTCAGCAACGCGGGTTGCGTGGCCAAGTCATGGCCCACCTTTTGGGAGGACATGGGCTGTTCGTGACCCCAGCGGCGGGGACGCCGAAACCCCGCTGTCGCTTCCGTGACCATCTATCTCTATCCTGTTTCGTCCTCCATCTCTGTTTCGATCATGAGCAACAACGACAACGAGCGACCCGTCCTGGTGGCGGGCGGCGCCGGATACATCGGCAGCCACACCGTGCGCGCCCTGGAAGAGCGCGGCACCCCTGTGGTGGTCCTCGACGACCTGTCTGCGGGGCACCGAGAGGCCCTGCAAGTCCCCCTGGAAGTCTGCGGGCTGGGAGACCCTACGGCCGTGGCCAAGGTCTTCGAGAAGCACAAGCCGCGGGCGGTGATTCATTTCGCGGCCAAGTGTTACGTCGGGGAGTCGGTGACGGACCCCGCCAAGTACTACGAGCACAATGTGCTCTACACCTGGAACTTGCTTCAGGCCATGCGACAGGCCGCTTGCCCTACGATCGTGTTCTCGAGCAGTTGCGCCACCTACGGCAATCCACTTGAGATGCCCATGACGGATGGCCACTCGCAACTTCCGATTTCACCCTACGGGCGCACCAAGTTGCACATGGAGCACATGATCGAGGACTTTGCGGCAGCCTATGACATGCGCTACGCCGCTCTGCGTTACTTCAACGCGGCGGGTGCCTCGACCAAAGGCGACCTCGGTGAAGACCATGACCCAGAAACGCACCTGATTCCCCTGGTCTTGCAAGTGGCCCTCGGGCAACGGGCGGAAATCAAGATGTTCGGAGACGACTACCCGACGCCGGACGGGACTTGTATCCGAGATTACATTCACGTGGAGGACTTGGCGCGGGCGCACATGGCTGCCCTGGACAAACTCGAAGCGGGGGCGAGCAAGATCGCTTGCAACCTAGGCACGGGCTCCGGCTTCTCGGTGAAACAGGTGATCGAGACGGCACGCGAGGTGACGGGTCACGCAATTCCCGCGAGCGTTGCACCTCGTCGACCGGGCGATCCGCCGGAACTGGTCAGCGGTGGCACACTCGCTAAGGCGGAACTCGGATGGGAAGCCCAGCGGCCCGAATTGCGCTTGATCATTGAAGACGCTTGGCGCTTCATGCAAAGCCACCCGAAGGGGTACGGGGCCAACTGAGTCGACAGCCGATGGATGAGGCGCAGCAAGAGACCGCAGATGTGGGCGACGCACGGCAGGAGGTGCAAGCCGCGCAAATGAACACATGGATTGTGCTCGGCGCGGGCTCCATTCTGCAGAGACCCGGCGCGGGCTGCGCAGGTTACGCCTTGCACGAGTCCTCGAGCGACAGCTTGACGCTCTTCGACTGCGGACCCGGGAGCTTGCGTAGCCTCGTGCAATGTGGCTTGCAGGCCGAGACCATCAAGCGGGTGGTGATCACCCACTTTCACCTGGACCACGTGCTCGACCTGTTCACCCTGGCCTACGCACGACGTAATCCGGCTTCCAATTATTGCGAACTTGAGTTGGTGGGCCCCACCGGACTGCGTCACTTCGTGGAAAAGGTCGGGCGCGCTTTGGGCGGTGTGGAACGGGGATTTGACGGGGTCCGTTTTCTGGAAGTCGATCCCGGTTCCAAGATCGCCTCCAAGGAATTCGAGGAGTACACACTCTCGACGACTCCGACCCACCACAACAAGTCGAGCCTGGCTTGGAGAGTCGACTTGCCGAATGGGGGGGGCTCTGTTTGTTACAGCGGCGACAGTGGTGAGGAACCCGGGGTGGCGGACTTGGCGCGCGGCGTCGAGATCTTCTGTTGCGAGTGTTCTTTCCCAGAAGAGGAAGCCCAGCCCAACCACCTACACCCCCGCGGGGCAGGTCGCCTGGCCAATAGGGCGGCCTGTTCACGCCTCTTGCTAACGCACTTTTACCCTGGAATGGACCCCGAGCGTCAGATGTGTTCAAAGGTCCCATCGAGCTTGCGCAGGATGGCAGCAGGCATGTCATCGGCGTACAACAGGCGCACTAGGAACAACCATGGGATACACGAAACTAAATGCATGCGCGCTGGCACCGGTGCTACTGGCCTCCATGGGATGGAACCCCGATCCCGGGGACAAAACTGGGGCGGGTTTCGAGCTAATCCAGGAGGATGACATCCAAGCCCACGTGCAATTTCTGGCGGCGCCCGGGCTTGAAGGAAGAGGCACTCCCAGCGAGGGCCAGGCGCGTGCGGCGGAGTATCTGCTATCGCATTACCGCTCCTATGGTCTTGAATTTGCAGGGGACAGTGCCGAGTTGATGTCCGAAGCGGGTGGCAAAGGCCCGGACTGCGAGAGCACAGAGGGCAGTTTCTATCGTCCGTTCCAACGCGAAGTGAATGCTCCCAGTTCCGAAGATTGTCGCCTGGTCCGCGAGGAGAAAGGCGAAGTTTTGAACTTTGAGTACGGCAAGCAGTTCGTGCCCGTGCACCGGGCGAGCGGAACGGTGCGTGGCGAATTGGTCTTTGGCGGTTTCGGAATCGACTCTTCCCGGGACAAGTACAACGACTACAAGTCGATCAAAGTGCGCGATCGCATCGTGCTGCTGTTCGAGGGGGAGCCACGGCATAAGAAGAAATTCGATGGTCCCGAAGTGACGCCAGTGGCTAGCCTTTACTCTAAACTCGTGACCCTTAACAAGCTTGAAGCGGCTGGAGCGCTGGTGGTTCGCCGCGCACCCGTGGGCGCGGAAGACGACGAGGACAACTTGCTCGACTTTCGCTACTCAGACGCATCGTTCCTCGGTACTGATGACAAGCGCTTTTCGCGTCCACCCTCCAAGTCCTTGCCGACGCTCATCATTTCCATGGATTGTGCGTCGAGCTTATTGGGCCAGGATGCCTACAAACTGGCCCAGAAGATGGACTCCAGCGCGAAACCCAAGAAGGTAAAGCTGAAGGGCATCGAAATCGACATGGGTTCCGGAACGAAACGCGACAACGTGCGCCACGACAACTTGGTAGGCATTTTGCGTGGGACGGATCCCGAACTAGCGGACGAGTACGTCATGCTGGGTGCGCACTATGACCACATCGGAGTGGGGCCTCGTGGTCGAGTGGGATGCGGCGCCAATGACAACGCCAGTGGTTGCGCGGCCTTGCTGGAAGTGATGGAAGCTCTGGCCAAGGACCCGCCCCGGCGTTCGGTCATCTTTGCCAACTTCACCGGCGAGGAAATCGGCCTGATCGGTTCCAGGGAAATGGCCTCGAGGCTTCCGGTCTCGAAGGACTCCATCGTGTGCATGGTCAACATGGACATGTTGGGATTTGGCAGAGACGATGAGGTGGCCGTGCTTGGCGTGAAGCGGAATCCAAAGCTGGACCTGGTTCTCAGTCGCGCCAAACGTCTTAGCAAGACGGGCATCAAGAACTTGATCACGGGCAAGGGCGAAGAACTCTGGCAAAGGTCAGATCACTACGAATTCCACCAGATTGGATTGCCTGTGCTGTTCTTCTTCGAAGGCCTGCCCATCTCCGAGGACAAGGACTATCACACCTGGAGAGACACCACTGAACGAGTCAATGTCCCCAAGATTACCAATATCGCCCGCTTGACTTATAACACCGTATGGCTGCTCGCGAACGACGACAAACGCCCGCCTTCTCCCCGCGACTAGGGCTCCTGCTCGGAGCCAACGTGATCGCGGCGGTGATCCTGATCTACCTCTTGGGTGGAGAAGGGGAGAAATTGCATGCCCAGGAAATACCTGCGCAAACAGTTATCGAGCCGTGGATGACCTTGCTTGTGGAGGCGGAAAGCGCTGGCGGAGTGGCCACTCCGGAGGGCCATTCGGCCCTAGCGGGAGCGGTTTCCAACGAAGCGCCCAGCGCGCCCACGACCTCCAAACTGGAGACGCGGGACGCCAAGCTGGAAAGCAGGGTCGAGGGCCACATTCGCAAGGCTGTGGCGGAGGCCAAGAAGCGCAGCAAGGGTAAGGTGACCGCCTCCAACTGTAGAGTGGCGGTATCGGTTGTGACGGCCAGCGGAGAAGAACTGGTGGCGCGCTTGGCCTCTTCGGCCTTGCGACCCGCATCCAACATGAAGCTTGTGACGAGCGCCGCCGCCTTGGCTTCGCTGGGCGCCGACTGGCACTTCACGACCGATTTCGATTCGCCGGGCCAGGTCCAGGCGGGTGTGCTCAAGGGCGATCTCGTGATCCGCGCGGGTGGCGATCCGTTCTTTGACGCGCAGGGAAATGGGAAGGTGGGGCACTTGTTCGCACCGGCAATCAAGGCTTTGAAGGCACTGGGCATTCGCGAAGTGTCCGGCGACCTCGTGCTCGATGAAGGCAACTACCTGGTTCCCGGTCCGGGGCCCGGTTGGCCCGCGCCCAATCAGTTCTGGCAAGAGCATTGCGCGCTTGCCGCGGGTTTGACCGCCAACGCGAGTTGCTTGACCGCGGTGGTCAAGCCCAGGGGAGTGGGCGAGACGGCCTTTGCTGAGCTGCGACCGCATCTCGGCGGCTTGGTGCGCAACGGTAGCGTCAAGACTGTCTCTGCTTCTTCGCGCTTGGACATCGCCGTGGGCGCGACCAGTACCAAGGCCACCCTACGCGGAAAGATCCCTTCCAGTGCGGGTGAATGGGACCAACGCTTTTCCCATCCCGATCCCGTCGGTCTGTTTGGAGCCGTCATGTTGGAGGCCTTGCAAGCGGGAGGAATCCGGGTCAGCGGGCAGGTTCGGCGAGAGCGTGGCGTGCCGGAATGCGCAACACTCACCCGTTTGCGGACACCGCTCGCGAGCGTCCTGGGTCCGATCAATGCCCAATCCAACAACGCCGTTGCGGACCAACTGTTCTTTGCCCTTGGCGCTGAACTAGAAGGAGCGGGGACTCGCGCTGCAGGTTCCGCCGCCGTGCATTCCGCCCTGACCCAACTGGGCGTTTCTCCCAAGGGTCTATCCCAGGTGGACGGTTCGGGGCTTTCCTGGGATGACCGCGTTACTCCCCGACAACTGTCTAGCTTGCTTTCCGCTGTCCTTTCGGGCTCCGAGGTTTGGGCGCAACTCTTTCGGGACTCTTTGGCGGTGGCAGGCAGCAAGGGT
>JBLIMI010000314.1:0-5239 GCA_047638655.1 Minisyncoccia bacterium
CTGCACTCTTTTCCTCTTCGTAGATGCGCCGTGCGGTTTCTTTCTCGACGACTTCGCCCACGACCACGACTTCGTCGATCCACAAAGAGAGTTCCGAGAGCGAAGCCTCTTCCGGCAATGGAAAAGCCCAGATGGCTTCCAGCACGAGGTCCGTCGGGTTGTCGAGCACTTGCTCGATGGTGGTCGTGGCAAACCCATTGTTGATCACCACGTCGACAGCGCTCCGCGCGAGGTTCAAGACACCCGGGACGGGAGCCATCTTCCGTTCCTGCAACTCCTCCTCGGGGGCCACCGTCGATGGTTTCGGCACGCGCCGCTGGGATTCCTCGGGCTGCTGGCTAGCGCCAGCGAGTCCCACGTTCATGATGGCCAAAAGGCCCAAAGTCAAAGTCAGTTGATGCATGTCGTACTCCTGTGAGCCGGTCATTCGGCTCCCTTAGTAACGACAGGTGCTCATCAATCTGTCCGAATCTATTCTATGCCCATCAATTCGCCAGACTTATCCAAGCCACGAACTGGCTATTTCAAGCCCGCCAACGGCCCTTTTCCAGAAAGTGACAGAACGAAATCCACCACGGCCCACGACTCTTCTTCACTCAACAACGGAGAATTGTCCGCCTTGCGGCTAAGGCCGATGGACGGCATAGGCGTGCCAGGGATGCCGCAGTACATGCGCAAGAAAATGTCCTCGCGCCGGTCGCCGCCTCGAAACACACCCGCTGCAAAGTCTCGTGGCAACACGAACTGGCCCCAATCATCCTTCAGCAAAGCGAAAGTCTGGCCGCTCTCGTCCATGCGAGTGGCGCTCGGCCCGTCGCCTTTGCCTTGCGTGCCGTGACAGGAAAAGCAATTGCCGCGGTCAGCGTCGAGGAACGCCTCGCGCCCCAGCGCCAGACGCGCGGAGGTCGAGATCGGAGCCGGGGCAATCACGGTCACGCCGCTCTCCTCTGCTTCATTCCAACGCTCCCAAACGAGTTCATAGAACTCCTCTACCGCTTCTTGCGGGGGGACATCCGCGTACAACCATTCCTCTACGAGCAGCGATTCCACTTCACCGCGAACGGACAACAAACGGATGTAGTCCACCAACGCGTTCAACTCGGCACTGCTCAAGCGGCGGAAGGACGGCATGGCCGAGCCAGGCAGCCCGTGAATGAGCGTCCGAAGCAAGTCGACCCGCCTCGGTTTAGGAGAGTCGAGGGTGCCGGCGAACTTGAACATCCCCGCCCGGTAGTTGCGCGGTTTGGGGAAGAGTCGCGCCGCCCTCGAACCCATGTCAACGAGCGCAAAACACCCCAAAGAGCTGCCCGGCTTCCGCCATGTTGGGGTAGCGCTCCTCAAAGAAGGCTTGCCCTTGCGCCGCGAGACGATCATCAGGTGCTTGCCTCAACTCACGCTAATCCAGGCTCATCTGCCGGCGCGCCCGAAAGGCCCAATGGCATCCGACTCACGCGACGCCAAGTGCTCCAGTTATTCGCTCCAAACCCGTCGGTTGTCCTCTCGTAGGGATTCGAGCAGCACGCCTCGTTGTTCGAGGTCCGGCCACTTCCCGCGGAATGGGTCTTGGCCCTGATCGAGTCCAAGACTCTCCCACTCCTCCATCATCATCAGCCGGGGGGCGTCTGGTTCGCCAAAGTAGGCCACCAGGACCTCGTCCAACTGGTCAAGCGTGTCTTCCTCCTGGGCCAGCAACTGGGTCGAGCGCTCGCTCAGCCCAAAGTGGCGCGTCTGGCCTGGAATGCTACGAGCAGGGTTCTGAGTGTTGCACGAAGGGGCGGAGAGCAGACAGAGCAGGAAGACTGAGTCTCGCACAGCCCGCAGAGTTCAACGACCCCTAGGCCCTAAAGGCGGACGTCCTGTCGCGTCTAGCCCCCCGGGCCGGCGTTACTCAGTCTCATGAAGCGCAGAGGATCCCCGACCACCGGCGTTAGAAGCGCATCGCCAAGCGGCTTCATCGAGAGCCCAAGCCTTGCCAAACAAGGGCGAAAAACAGGTAGCTCTTCGTCCGTGGTGCTGACGAGTGCGGGCGAAGTCAATCGCTGCAAGAATTCGCCGGTCAGGTCCTGGGCACGTTGCAAGTCCTGCTGCAAGTTGCCCTTGCCCGTGGCCAACTCCCCACGGCGCCCGTAGAGCTCATCATGAAGGGCGGGAAAGGCCTCGGGGTCGTTGAGCACACTGACCATCCAACCGTGATCGAAGCGTCCTTCCAGCGTCGAGAGTTCGCAAGTTTCTATGCGTGGCAAAGAGAGCCCACAGGCTTCAGCCGCGGCAAAAGCTCGATTCAATTCTGCCGTTTCCTCGCTCTCGATATTGATCAATCGCAGTTCGCGTCCGAGCACCAACTGCTCCACCAAGATGGGCACCAACTCTGCCACGGCGGCGCCCACGTAGAGGCTACGCCCAGGTCCGTTGCCCAACTGAGCCAACCGATCGCCGAGTTCACCCGCGATCATCAGTCCGGCTTCGCGGGTGGCCTCTACCTGTTCCGGAGAGAAGAAGTCCTTACCGCCTTGGCTGCAATGCAATTCGCCAAGCTTGGGCCAATCGAGCTCCTCCTCCAGCGCGCCGAGCGCCTGTGCAAACTCCTGGGGATCACCAGCCATCAGAACAGAAGGTCGGCCAAGGCGTCCTGCAATCCCCGCAAGCCCACAGGCTTCGACAGGAAGCGCATGGGGCCGGAATATCCCGCGAGCAATTCCGCTTCCGTGTAGCGGTGCCAGCCAGAAACCAGCAACGTCGGAATTTCGCAGCCGTCCCTCTCCAGTTCGCTCAACATCTCCGGACCGCCCATACGAGGCATCTGAACGTCACAAACAAGAACATCGGGGGGTGTTTGGTCCTGTAGCAGGCTTTGCATGTGCTCCAAACCGGCCTGACCATCGCTTGCCGTACTCACCTCAAAGCCAAGATGCACTAACAGCGCACTCAACAGGTCGCGCACGCTTTCGTCGTCTTCCACTAACAAGACTGAACGCCCTTCGAAGGCGGTCTCCACCGGCCGCGCCAAGGCTTGCTGCGGCAAGGAGGCTTTCTCGTCCACTACCGCCAACCGCACCTCGAAGCAACTACCCTCCGGCGAGCTATCCACGAGCAGCAACTCGCCGCCCATTTCCGTAATGCTGCCACGGGCGGAGGAGAGCCCCAGCCCCGTGCCTTTTCCCGCTGCCTTGGTGGTGAAGTAGGGTTCGAAGATTCGGTCCTGTAGCTCCTGCGAAATACCCGTGCCCGTGTCGCGAACAGAGACCACAAAAGACGCACCATCCTGGTCGTGTTCCACACGCGTACTGATCGTCAAATCGCCTCCGCGAGGCATGCTGTCCCGCGCGTTCAGTGCAAGATTCATTAACACGGAGTCGAACAAGGGAGGCACGACCTGGACATGAACATTCTGTGCTGTGGCCTCGATACTCAAGCTCAAGTCATCGGCGATCAGGTGCTCAAGAAAGAACTGGACGTTCAAGAGCAGGTCCTGCGCGGCCACCGGCCCTAAGTCCGAAGCCGGCTGACCTCCAAACCCGACCAGGCGCCGAGTCAGCCCAATCCCATGTTCCACCGCGAGGTCCAACTCACGAATGTGCTGCTGAATCTCACTCTCCTGTGGAAGCTGCTGCCCAATCAGCTCGGCACAACCGCCCACTACCGTCAACAAGTTGTTGAAGTCGTGGGCCACGCCACCCGCGAGTCGCGCAAGAGATTCCGTGCTTTGAATCCGTTGCAGTTGGACTGCCAATTCACGGCGTTCACGCTCCGAGTTCTCTCGATCTCGGGTCTCCTGTTCCAAATCAAGGTAAGCCCGCGAGAGCTCCAGTGTGCGCTGTTCGACTCTGACCTCGAGCTCCGCCTGACTGCGCTCCAGGCTCTCACGCTTGAGGCGCGCACGTTCCGCGTGGTGGGTGACCCGCAAGCTTTCCACCTGACGCGCGGCTCGCTCCTTCTCCACTTTCCGGATGCTCCCGCAGAGGCTGCGCTCATAAGCAAGGGCTTGGAACAGGTCCCCAACAGCTTCCGCAGCCCGGGATGCAGCGCTCAATAGCCGCCGCTGGTGCTTCGACGAGTGGTTGTCTCCTTGCAATCTGAAGATGCTGGGGAGCAGTTCGCGAGCCTCCTCGATGCGCTCCATCTCCAGGTAGAGCTCGACCTTGGTCAGAAGGGCAGAGGTCACCGCCGACTGGTTCTCGGTCAAGTCACTGGGGGCCAATGCCCGGTCGACACACGCTAGCCCGCGCTCGAACTCGTGAAGCCCAAGGAATATGTTGGCTGCCGCATCCAGTTGATTGATTCGCCCTACCTTGGTGAACGCCTCATCGGGTGTGTCCTCGATCACTGCCGCGTGGCTCAAGGCACCGGCTTGATCCCCCGCCGCCAGACAGATCTCGGCATAGATCGCTTCGACCGAAAGATGGAAGTCCGTTCGGCCAACTGAGTCGCGTGCGAGCAACGCGGCTTGCGCTTCAGCATGAGCCGCGTCGGTGTCACCCATCCGAAACTGAACGATTGCCAAGTTGAGGGCGAGAATCGCGCAGCTACGTGAGTACTTCACCGGGTCGATAGCCTTGCGCGCTTCGAGCCCGGCCTCCAAAGCTGCAGGGAAGTTACCCATTTGCTCGTGCAAGCAGGAGAGATTCAATGCGTTGCGCCCGATCTTGAATTCATCGCCCGTTCGCATCCAGTGCTCGCGACTCCTGATGGATGCCTTCACGGCGAGTTCAAACTCGGAAGTGTTTTGCCGGATCAACGCTTCCGTTTCGCAAATCACGGCGTGCAAGTCCGCCCGGTACTCGGACTGCTGGGCCAGGTCTTTGGCTCGCTCCAAACTCGTCAGCGCGAGCTCGATCTCCAATTCACGCCAATGAATGACGCTGGTCAGTTGCCAGCCGATACTCTCCCTGATCGAATCGCCTTGTTCAGCACCGAGCTTGACCGCGCATTGCGCCGCAGAGAGAGCGCGGCCATAGAGCCCGCAGTCAATCCAGCCACCGGCCAGGACGATCCAGTCCTCTGCGTCGAGTTTGGCCCCGCTCGAGTGACGCTCCTCTTCGACCTGCTCCAGTAAGCAACGTCCCTGGGCAGCGTCTCGACGCGCGGCTTCGCGCGCTTCAACGATTCGTTCGGGGAGGGTAATTCCCACGCTGCCTTGGACCTTGGCCATGCCCGTAAGGATAAGGCAGGCGGAACTATCCGGCCACTCCCACGCTCAGATCGACGAGCATGAGGCGGCCCCACGCACTGGGAAGAGCCA
>JBLIMI010000315.1:0-5234 GCA_047638655.1 Minisyncoccia bacterium
CCAAGCAGCAAGCAACAGACCGGCCTCGTTGCCCGCGCTGGCCCAGTCTTTGGCCGCGAGTGCACTAGACATCAAGCGCGCATCCAGACGCACCAAGAGCGCTTCGCGGTCCGAGGTGGGAGCTTCACCCAAAAGAGCGATCCGGGCTCCCTCTTGCAGTCGCCTGACCAGCAGCGCGTCCTGCCCTTCGGAGTCCCGGGCCAGCACTTCCGAAAGACGCATCAACAAGCGCCCGTCCCAACGCCACCACCCATCCCCCAGCGCCGCGGCCAAGAGGTTGGCTCGCGCCAATTCTCCTGCGCCAGCCAACCAACCGGCATAAGCAAAGTTGCGCCCAGGAAGATGCTTGGAACGAAAACGCTGACGAAGCTCTCGCTCGGCCGTATCCCCGGGCTTGGCACGCCAGCGCTCCAACACCTCCAGGCTGAGCTTGCCCTGGGCGCGGACCTCCACTCGAACCAGCGTTGCCAGCAGTTCATCGCCAAGCAGCGAGCGCTCCAGTTCGTCGTCATAGAGTTTCAACAACCCCAGCGCATCGTGATCCAGTGCAATCGCACCCAAGGATTCAAGAGCGACTTGTTTGAGGTCGTAGTCCTCAACGTCGGCAAGAATTTGAGCGACAGACTTCACGGCCAACTCCCGTGGAAGGGTCCCGGCTAGAGAATCCAGCGCCGCCTGCCGAGCACCAGGCCCCTCGGTCTCATCGAGAGCCACTTGCAACAAGAGAGCTCTTGCAAGTTTCGTTGAAAACGCTTGAGCGCGCTTCAGGATCCGCAGTTGAAGCTCTTCGTCGCAAGCCCCGTAGGCCAGGTAGAGTTCGTCAACGGATGATCGATCGCTCATGTCCGGATGGATCAATAGCACTTCGTAGCGCAGACGAGATGAGAGGTCCGTTCCGCCCAAGGCGGTCGTCAAGGCCCTCTGACCCGGCTCAAAAGTCGCTAGGCTCGCCACGATTCGCTTGCCGAGCTCTTTGCCAAGCTTGCCGACGCGCAGTAGCAAGAGCAGGCGTTCTTGCGCGCCTCGGTCGTCTCGCTCCAGCACTCCAAGCCAAGCTTCTAGCAACCAACTGGCCCGTGCTTCCGCACTGCGCCAGGGCCCCCGAGTGGTGTCCTCATCCGGCACTTCGCTCGCATCGAGCACGGCGATTTGTGCGTCGATCGCCTTTCGCAATTGTTCCGCGATCTCCGCGTCCCCGCGAAACTGTCCAAGCAACTCGAGAACGACCCGAGACGGACCCTGCGCCGAGTTCACACGCTCCAACAGATCTCCGCGCCACCTAACAGAAACCCGGGCGCTGCTATGCTCCCGCAAGAGTTCGAGTTGCACGCGGGGGTCTTGAGCATTCCACCATTCATGGAGTTGGGCAGTCCAGGGGAGTTCTCGCTCGGAACGCAAGAAGCTCCGGTAAATGATCGGCGCGAGCTCGACGTCCCGCATCACAGCCTCCAACCAGACTTCGGGCTCGAGGCCCCCGGTTCTGTTCCAAACCTCTGCCAAAGTGTCCCAAGCGGCGAGCCGTACGTCATCGTCCGTGTGGAACAGGCCCAAGCCAGCCGCATTTGTCCATGCATTGGCGCGGCCGAAAGAGGCCGTCCAAGCCGCCTCCGCCAAGTTCGCACTCCATTGCACGCGCATGGGAAACTCGGGTACAGCGCTCCCGGATCTAAAGGGTTGATTCGTCTGGCCGTGAAAATGGAGGCGCACCGCGTCGACGACCAACTCCCGCGCATCCCAAACCATCTGCTCTGAAGCTGCCTCTTGATCCAGCACATGTGCACGATCCAACAAGCCCTCCACGATGAGCGCCCGGTACTCGGCACTTCCATCCAGTTGCTCCAACCTGCGTCTCCGCATGCGCTCGGTGTTGGGCTGACTGGACTGCAGTGCTGTGGACCAGTGTTGCACCAATTGTTCTGCGCTGGAGGCGTCGCGGACTGCGTCGAAGAGAGTGCCCCACAAGGCCCAACGTACAGCAGCTTCCGCACCGGAGCCCTGGGCTTCCAAGCGCAAGGCTTCCATGGCGCCGAGCAGCGCGGCGCTTTCATTCGAGCGATCCAGGGCATCGAGAATTCTGAGGAAGCGCTCTCCATCCAATGTGGTCCAGTTCTCCCTCAGAAAATTGACCTGGACCTCAAGCGCCGCTTTCCCCATGGCAAACAATTGCGCGCAGGCTTCATGGGCAACTTCTTCATCCATGTCGAGAGCGAGCACCGCCAACCAACCCGCCGCCGCGTCGGGCCCTCCGTGGGCGAGGGCACGTGCCAGCGCCACACGCACGGCCGGTAACGAATCCAGCACGAGCACTTCCACGGAAGCCGAAACCGGAATTCTGTGATGGGCATGAACCTCGAGCGCCAGAGCGCGCACGTTGGGTTGTAAATCGAGCAGCAACTGCCCTGCCAGCGCGACCTCTGAACCCTCAATACTCCCCGGCCGCCGACGGTTCAACACGTCCAACGCCTGAAATCGATTCCGCCAGTCCTCGCCCGGCTCCACCGTCACGACTTGGCTCACTCCAGCCAGCGCCGCTTCCCGTACGCGCCATTCCTGGGCGATGGGATCCGGGCCTTGGGTGGCGACTAGGCCCGAAAGGGCCAAGAACAAGGAGAGAGTCAAGCAGGCCATCGCCTCCCCTAACGCTCCGTCCCCTGTTCAAGTTCAAGTTGAGCGAGGCCCAAGAACTGAATCACGGAGGACGCGGTCACCGCGCGCCGGCCCATTTCTTTTGCCGCCAGATCGCCAGCCAAACCGTGCACGTAGACGGCGCTACAAACAGCGTCAAACAGTCCCCAATCTGGATTCTGAGCCTTGCGGCTTGCGGCCATATAGGCACCGATGACTCCGCTCAACACATCCCCCGAACCCGCAGTGGCCAGGGCGGAATTGCCGCTGCCGTTGACATAGCTGCGCTCCCCGTCGGTCACGACCGTGGCATAGCCCTTCAAGACGCAAGTCGAGGTGGAGGCACGCGCAATGGATTTGGCGCAATCCAATCGTCCTTCCCAATCCGTCGGGAGCGTATCGATGCCCAGCAAGCGCGCCCCTTCTCCCGAATGAGGAGTCACGACCAGATATCCATGACAACCGGCGAGCACTTCCGGCGTGTCGTGAATGACGTTGAGTCCATCCGCGTCAAGCACCAAGGGACCATCAAACTCATCCTCCAGCAAGCGGCGAATCAACTCGTCCGTGCGGCCCCCCTTGCCAAGTCCAGGTCCAGCCACGCGCGCATCATCCTCACGACTGGAAAGCTGCGAAGGCAGGCGCCCAGCCACCAAGTCCCTGGTGCGGCTCAGGTCGAGGTACACGGCCTCAGGAGCGGCAATGGCGGCGGCATGAATGATCGATTTGTCGAAAGTGGCCAGGGTCACGAGACCGGCGCCAGCCCGTTGGGCTCCGCGAACAGTCAAGATCGCCGCCCCCGGCATGATTTCTGACCCGGCCAGACAGAGGACCTTCCCGGCCATGCCTTTGTGGGCGTGGTCCACCAAGGGGGGGGGAGGTTGCGGACGTTTTGATGTGCGTAGCTCTTCTTCGGTCATTCCACAACTTCGGTTCTGCCGACCACCAGCCCAGCGTAGTTTGTCTCGGGGCCGGCGGCCCAGGCGGAGAGGGCGCTGAGTTCCTGGTCCTTAGCTAAACCGAAGCGACGCAGTAGATGCAAGGTCACTGTGTGCAACCAACGCTCTTGCCCGTCGTCCATCTTGATCGCCAGGGCCCTGTCGCCCCCCCGTTCGCCCAGAATGTAGACAGCTTCTGCCCCAAATTTGGGGAACAAACGGCCGCCCGTCACCCGGGCGATGGCGCTGCAAATCTGATTGCGACTTCCCCCGATCAGGTCGGGATTTTCGCCCACGGCATCCGCCAGGCGCTCGCAGGCCTCACGTCGCGAGCTGCTGAGCCCCCCGGGATTCGCGAAGCGCGCGAAGGCCAGAGCAAGGTTCTTGAGCGGCAAGCGGAAGGTCGGCGCGCTGCAACCGTCCAGTGCTGTGGTCAGTTCTTCGGGTTGGACACCGGTCATCTCAAGCATGGTCTGATGCACCAGCTTCTGACCATTCGAAGCCGGGTCAATGTAACTCTGGAGATCATCCCCGAGGTGCTTCGCCAGTGCCAGGAAACTAGCGTGCTTGCCCGAACAGTTGTTGTGCAAGGCGCTGGGCTGCTCCCCGGACACACGCAACTGATGCCGTACCTCCGACTCCCAGGGCATCTGGGAACCGCACCGCAAGTCGTCAGTCCCCATGCCCAAGCGGCTGAGCAGTCCGCCCACGACTTGTGTGTGAATCTTCTCGCCGCGGTGGGACGCTAGGGCCAGGGCGAGTTCTTTCTTGCTGAACTCAAAGGCATCCGCTGCGCCACTCTCGATCAACGGAAGGGCTTGAAGCGCCTTCGTGGAGCTGCGCGCGTAAACGGGAAAATCGAACGCACCCTGGCCATCGATGACCTCTCCGTTGGCATCCATCAAGACCCAAGATCCGCGGTGAATGGATTCGACTCGTCCCCCGCGCCAGCAACGCACGAGAACTGGATTGTCGGGAAAAGCGGGTTGCATTTGCCTGCGCACGCGGGACTCCTTTGCCCCTCCCTGGGGCGTGGACTCTTGGGATTCAATCAACATGGTGAGATGCAGCATCCTAGCCTGGATTTTCAGACGGCGGGAGGCGAATTCACCCATGACTGGCCCAAAATCGCGCCCCAGAGGCCGTACACTCCCCACGTGAGTTCCGAGATCCGAAAAGTCAACCTGGCAGATCGCCAGCCCCTGCCAACGGTGCCGCGCTATATCGGCGTGGCCTCCTGGCTGGTGGCCCCGATCTTGCTGGCGGCCGTTATCGGGGGATTGATTCTCCTTAGAAAGGAACCGGCTGGTGTCTTCGCCGTGATCCTGGGAATCGTTTGTGGCGCGCCGGTGGTTTGGGGACTCATTTCCATGCTCTTCCCCGCCTACCCGGACCGGCGCTGCCCCGAGTGCAAAGAATTGGGTCTTGAGTCGATGTCCGATCAAGAGCTACATGGAGTCCGTTGCAGCGAGTGCGGATTCACGGACGAGACCTTAAGCACCTGGAAATTCGCCGAAGAACGCGGCCAGACCCTCGAACCCTTGGTCATCGCCAAGCGCGGCAAATCCTCCCCAGTCTACAGCCACGAAGACCCAATCTCATGAGCACGCCAAGCGAGCCCAACGCCATGATCGAGATCGAGCTGGGTCGACTGGTTTTGCGTGACCACAC
>JBLIMI010000316.1:0-5228 GCA_047638655.1 Minisyncoccia bacterium
AATCCGCAGAAGAGGCTGAGGAAGAGGCGTTGGCAGAGGAGAAGAAGCGCAGCGAGGTCCATGACGCGATGCGAGATGCACTTGCGGAACACTCGGGGTCCATGGAGAGCCTGCGTAGCAAAATCGATGTAGTGCGTGCCCTGGAGACACTGACCTTTCCGCCGAACGCGGCAAGCGACTCTGAACTGGACACGGAAGAGAATCTTGAGGACGCCCCCGATTCTGGCGAAGCCCGGCTTGCCGCCCTCCAGACACTTGAAGACTCCAAGTACTCCCGCACTCAGCTCAGTCGCCTGTTGCTGCAGGCTGGTGAGCAAGAGCGCGCCGTCGACATGGCCCGCGATGCAGCCGAAGACAAACCCGGCGTGGCCATTTTGCATGCCAACTTGACCTACGTCCTGTGGGCAAGCGATCTAAAGCAGGAGGCTCAAGAAGCGTTCGAGGTCTTGCGCGGCTTCTCCGAGCAGTTCGAACTCGACAACCCGCCTTTCCAGCGCTTGGCGCCGATCGCCATGGAATTTGGTTACCCGAACGACTGGCGCCAACCCATGGAAAAGTTGGAGGACATCGGCGAGCGAGTTCCCTTGGCGGGTCTCGGACCGTTCCGATGGTCGCCGATCACGGCACCCTCGTGGGTTCTGCCCGATGGCTTTGGAAACGAAGTGGCCCTCTCCGATTACGCAGGAAAGCCGGTCCTTGTGATCTTCTTCTTGGGCTTTGGCTGCGTGCATTGCGTGGAACAGTTGGCCGCCTTTGAGCCCGTCACACAGGACTTCCTGGACGCGGGCATTCCTATCGTGACGATTGGTACGGACAGTGTGGAAGACCTCACCGAGTCCCAGGCCTCCGACACGGAAGAGAGCCGACTTCCTTTCCCCATCCTTGCCGATCCGGAACTGAGCGTGTTCAAGCAGTACCGTTGCCACGATGACTTCGAGGGCCTCGCGCTTCACGGGACCTACCTGCTCGATGCCCAGGGCCGTGTTCGTTGGCACGACATCAGCTACGAGCCGTTCACGGACACGGAGTTCTTGCTGAAGGAGTCAAAGCGCTTGTTGGCCTTGCCACTGCACTTGGACGATGCCACAGCCGAAGCGAGCGGCGTCCATCGCTCGAGCGTTGGCGCCGGTTCCAGGTGAGCGAGGGGTTCAGGGGCATCTGTCCCCTGGACATTCAATCGTTGCGTGATGGCCCGGATCGGGGTATGGACGGGGTTGGGCACGACTCCGCCCGACGCGCGGACGACCCAGCCTTGTGCAAAAAATGACTCCACCCCCGGCCTGCCCTGGGGACAGACGCTACCGTGGTCTCCTCTACTGACACTCTCTCCGCATTAGAAACCCAGTCACGATCATCTCCATGCAGATACAGCTACGGCCCCTCGTATTCGCCGCACTTACCTTCTTTTCCCTGTCGATTCACAACGATGCTGACCTCAAACAAGCACACGTTTCCGGGGAAGGCTGGGAAGCGCTGAGCTTGAGTGATTTTGTCAACGTGAACGGAGACGCGGACACCTGGACGGAGCGCGACGGCACGATTTTCTGCTCCGGCAAACCCATCGGTGGGGCGCGCAGCAAACAGGTCTACAAGAACTTCGAATTGGTCCTCGAGTGGAAACACAACACGCGCTCGGGGAATTCGGGCGTGTTCTTGTGGTGTCCAGAGTCTGCCTTTACGGACCTAGCTCCCGGATCTTTGCCCCGCAGCGGCATCGAGGTTCAAGTGCTCGACCTGGGCTACGAGGATGATTGGTTGGAGTCAAAATCAGCCCACTCCAACTGGTTCACTAGCCACGGCGATGTCTTTCCCGTGGGCTCCTCCAGCATGAAAGCTTTCACACCCCAGATCGATTACAAGAACGCGAGCGGGACGAGTTACACCGTTGGCAACCCCACAAGTTCACGCAGTTTCCCGACCCGGCGACTCTCGAACGAGGCCGGAGAGTGGAACCACTACTACATCCGTGCCATCAACGGTGAGGTGCGCTTGTGGGTCAACGGTGAGGAAGTGAACGGGGGCAACCAGTGTTCCCCGGCCAACGGTTACTTGGCCCTTGAAGCGGAGGGGGCGTCAGTGGAGTTCAGGAACATGCGCCTCCGTGAACTCCCCTGAAGTCAGCCGCGTCGCCACTCTAGTCGTGTGGCGACGCCGGCAGTTGCTTCGGGGCTACATGCCTTCTGCGACCTCGACCGTGAAGGATTGAGTGGCGCTGCCACCATTGGGGTCGGCGGCTTCAATCACGACTGAGTGCAAACCACTGTCATTGGAATCGGGTTGCCAGAAGACGAGACCCGTGTTCGGGTCGATGGTCATGCCTGCGGGCCATTCCAGGAGCTGATAGGAGAGGGGGTCGTTGTCGAAGTCGAAGGCAATGGCCAGGTACTCATAGTCCATGCCCACGCCAGCGGTAGTGACAGGAAGCGATACGAAGAATGGCGCGTGGTTGGATACGTCTGTGACGGACAAGGAAAACGCCTGCTCGGCATAGTCTCCGTCGGTGTCAGAGACTCGAACGCGCACCTGGTGGGAGGCGTGGATGGCAGGCGTCGGAGTCCAGCTAAGGAGGCCCGAAAGCGGATCAATGGTCATGCCAAGCGGGCCGGTGGGCAGAGACCACGTGAGGGGCGTGCCATTGGGATCCACTGCTTCCACGTCGTAGCTGTAACTGGTTTCCGGCAACACACTGACCACCGGAATCGAAGTGACCTCGGGGGGGAGCTGACCCTCCGCAAACCACTTCTCTTGGAAGTCGAGCTGCGAGAGTTGTTGTAGAAGGAATTCCATGCTGAGTAGCTGGGAGCATTCACCGGGCATCAGGCCGTCGGCACCGACCATGAAGCGCACATAGGGGTGTCCGTCTTCGTTGATGCCGTCAGCGCCTAGCAACTGCGCGTCGTTGGGTTGCAAGCCTTCTAGCACCAGGACCACGGGCGGCCGCAGCACGTCCTGGTCGAGGTTGCAAGCTTCGGCGTCCAGGCGCATGGTGTTCGAGCCGGGGTTCCAACTGGTGTTGGTGTAAGTGGCCTCGAGCAGGGGAGTGGCAACAGAGAGGTTGTCGAAGATGATCTCCCCGCCTTCGGCACCGTAGAACTGGTGCACGAACTCAGCGGTTGAGCAAGAGTCCGCAATGGTGATGGTGTGGGTGTTGAGCCCTTCCTGAACGGTAATGGTCTGGAAGAAATTCCACTGGGCGTCCACGACTTGCGGGACTTGTCCGTTCACCAATACGCCGAGAATTTGACGGTCGAGGGTGGCGGGAACTGCGAGACCAGAGAGCACGATCGTTTCCCCGGTGGGGAAGGTGCTCAGGGGCGGCGGAATCATATTGACCGGACCTGCGACGGCCTCGTCACAACCGGAAGCAAGGAACACGTCGCGGCCAAGCACGAGCACATAGGCTGCGGTGGTGAAGGCCGTGCTGAACGTTGCATTGGGATTGGTCCAGCGCCCCCAATTATTGAGATTTGTACCGCTGAAGAGTTGCGTTCGAATCAAGTACGGAAAGTACCCTTCGCGAGCGCCTGGTGGAGCCACGGTCCCCGTGTCGTGCTGGTAGCCGGTCTCCCAATCAAACGCGACACCGCCATTCACAAGATCCACAACCTGACCTGTCGGGAGCCCCTGTGCTGTCGCGGTGAGCCGCAGTGCGCGAGCGACGGTCCACATGCAGTAGGGATTGCCTCGGTTTCCATTCCCGTAGTTTTGATCGCCACCGGCACCCCAATTGGCTCCTACGAAGGCCAGCGCAGCTTCGCGCTTTGCCTCGATGGTGTTTAGAGGTGGGTTTAGGGCTCCAATCACTTCACCAGGGGTGACGAAGGGGCCGGCCGTTTCGCTGAACACGAGCCCGGACAGGCCGCCTCCTGTGGTGGTGTTTCCGGGCGAGCCGACACCGGACAGTGCCGTGTTGCGGTACCCAAATTTTTGCGGCCCGGCCGCGTTCGCTTGGTGGGAAACCAGAGTGTATTCGGCCTCTTGCTTAATCCAGTCAGGGACGTCCACTCCAAATTCACTCTCTGCCCCCTCGAGGAACACATACATCCAGCTATTGATGGACATGTCGCTGGGCTGGTTCTGGGCCATGCTGTAAATCCAACCTCCCCGATTCGGCGGAGAGCCTGTGGTCATACCACCACCCACACGGTCAGCGAGATCCTCTACCACGGTGCGCAGGGTTAGACCCTGAAGGTCTCCTGCCTCTACCACGAGATCCGGTGCAAGGCTTGCAACGAGGGCGCTGCCCACCATCGGAAGTTCATAGCCAACGTGGTCGTCTGCAACGGCGGGAATCTTGATGGCTCTTCCGTTGGCGTTCTGGTCGGCGATACCCTCGATGGTGGCACCCCTCGCGACATTTGCTCGAGCATGGGGAATGGCATTCACCTCAGCCACATCATTTTCGGTCAACGCTCGCAACCCCAAACGCACGAGCGGCGCGTAGACGTCCTCATCTGGGTCATTGATCGGGACATGGCCGTGGACTTCAAAGGCCCAGACCGAAAACGCTGTCGCTGCGCTCTTGTTGTTGGAGTTCGTGTTCCAGACGCCATTCGCACCATTCAGGTACAAGTAACGCAGCCCATTCTCCACCGCTACCTGACGATTGAATTCGATTTGCTGGAGCTGAGTATTCGAGCTGGGGTCAGCGTTCGAGATTACAGCGATTTCCACCTCGCGCGATCCCATTCCACCACCCAAATCGCAATGCAGAACCGCAGTCACGAGGGCGGCCGTAGAGGCTCCCTGTAGTTCAAAACGCACGACCTCCGGAATGAAACGGGTGTCCGTTACCATTCCAGTTAGGTCACCATCTGTGACGACTTGGACCTCCGGTCCGTGAGAGAAGGACCAACTGTAGTTGGCGCCGACGCCTGAGCCGTTGCCGTGGTTGACGCTTCCCCAGATGACGACATCCGTGTCCGGCCTGGCGGGATGGCGCTGGGACGGTGAGAGCCGAGGCAGGTTCGGGTACCCGGGCATGGTCGTGACGATCAAATTGGGAGGGCCTGCCGTTTGCCCGCCGCCGACCAAGGTGGCCGGGGCTGAACCGACGCCACCTCCTTGGCCGAGTTGTACCCTCGTCTGCGCAGCAGTGAGAAGAGAGGTACAGAACAAGCCAAGAACACAGGCTGTGGTTAGCAATCTCATTTGAAGTCTGGGGCCAGATAGAAGTGCACCCCATGTGAGGCGCAAAGCATTTGTGGGCGCGGCAGGTGATTCGCAGG
>JBLIMI010000317.1:0-5217 GCA_047638655.1 Minisyncoccia bacterium
TCTGTGGAAGGATCAGATCCTGCCAACTTCACTGCCCACTGTGGCAGAAGTCTTGCACACAGCGGGCTATCGAACAGCGGCTTTCGCCGAGGGAGGTTACCTAAGCGTGGCCCATGGTTTCTCCCGAGGTCATGAGGTCTACAACAGCAAGAGCCGCGACTGCAGCCTCACCTTCGCAGCTGCACAGGAGTGGATCGCAAGGCAAGACAGCCCCTACTTCGCCTTCGTGCACACGTACCAGGTCCACAGTCCCTACGACCCACCGGCCGAGTATCGCAAACGGTTCGTGCGGCCCTACTCGGGTTCACTACCCGAAGTGGTGGATGCTCCGGATTACCCCTGGGGCCACGGCGGCAAGCCTCCCGAACTCGAAGATCAACGCTACATCACCGACCTCTACGACGCCGAGGTGGCTTACCTCGACGCAGAGCTGGGGCGCTTTCTCGAAAGCCTCGAAGAGAGCGACTCCCTCGACAACACGCTCTTGCTAATCACGTCGGATCACGGGGAGGAGTTCTTCGAACATGGTGCGGCCTTGCACGGCATGAGCCTTTACCAAGAACAGTTGCACGTCCCGCTGATCTTGCACTGGCCGGGGCATCTTGAAGGCGGACTCGCCCCTGCCCACGGTGTGCATGCCGTCGATGTAGCTCCAACGCTTCTCGCCGCGGCAGGAGTAAGCGCTCCCAAGCACTGGGTTGGTGAGCCCCTACGGACAGAAGCAGGTCCGTCCACTCGCCCGCTGTTCATGCCAATGAAAACGCTGTGGTCCGATCCGAAGCGAGTGGGAGAAAGCGCCGTGAGCCTGCGCGAAGGCAAATTCAAGTACATCACCTACCCTGCTGGTCTGCGCCGCTTTGATGCTCACAGCGGTGCCTCGCTCTTCGATCTCGCACACGACCCGGGGGAAGCCCGCAACCTGCTCGACCCAGAGCAGGCGCTTGAATGGGGACGAAAGCTGTCGGCCCTGTACGAACGCTTCCCCGCAGTCCAATCCGGCGGCGTCGCGGAACACGATGCAGCCACCCAGGCCGAGCTGCAGAAGCTGGGCTATGCCGGGCAGGACAACTCCAAAGAGTGATCCGTCGATTCTCGCTCGGGATGGACGGTTTCCTCAACGAACGGGTACCGTAGCCCCAATGACTCAATCCCCCCAAGCGCTGTTCGAACTGGCTGGAGGCGAAGAACGCTTGCGCCCTTTGCTCCAGGATTTCTATGACCGCGTCTTCGACGACGTGATGATCGGCTTTTTCTTCAAGGGCAAGGACAAGGCGCTTCTCGTGCAGTTGGAGCTGGAGTTCGCCCTCAAGATGCTGGGGGCTGATGTGGAGTACAGCGGACGCTCCCTCCCCGAAGCGCACGCAGCGCACATGATCATGGGAGGACAATTCAACCGGCGCCTCGTGATCCTGAAAGAGACGCTGACTGACCACAACATGCCCTCCGAGGTCTTCGAACACTGGATTGAACACACCCTGAGCTTGCGCTCCCAAATCACGCGCAATCTCCCCGGGGAATGCCGCCCCCCATCTGCTCCGGCCTAGCCGCGAGAAGTCCTGTCAATCTTGACCCTGCTGACGAGGGAATCCCGCTAGACTCTCCGGCCCTTTCCGCCCCTCTGGTCCCTACCCACCCCCGCGATGAGTCTCGCCTGTGGAATCGTCGGCCTGCCCAACGTTGGCAAGTCCACCATCTTTAACGCCGTCACGGCCGCTGGCGCCGAAAGCGCCAACTATCCCTTTTGCACGATCGAGCCCAACATCGGGATCGTGGATGTGCCAGACGTACGGCTCGAGGTGATTCGTAACTTCATCGAGTCCATCAAGATCCTGCCCGCCGCTCTCAAAATGGTGGACATCGCCGGGCTAGTGGAGGGCGCTTCCAAAGGTGAAGGGCTCGGCAACAAGTTCCTGGGCAACATCAAGGAAGTGGACGCCATCGCCCACGTCGTGCGCTGCTTCACGAAAGGGGACGTGATCCATGTTCACGGTAACGTGGACCCCGTGCGCGACATTGGCATCATCGAGCTGGAGTTGGCGCTCGCAGACCTGGAAACGGTCACCCGCAACATCGATCGCGTCGCCAAGAAAGCGCGCAGCGGTGACAAGGAGTCCATCGCACAGAAGGAAATCCTTGAGCGTGCTCAGAGCGCCCTCGAGCGAGGCGACCAGTTGCGTACCATGGATTGGAACGAAAACGAGCGCGTCGTGCTCAAGCCGCTCTTCCTGATGACGATGAAGCCCGTGCTGTTCGTGGCCAACGTCGGTGACGATGAGCTGGACGGCAATACAGAGCAGGTCAAGGCCTTGTCCGAGTACGCTGCCAAGACCAATTCCGAAGTGGTCATCCTCTGCGGTGACATCGAAGGCGAACTCTCGGACATGGATGCCGACGAGCGCGGCATGTTCCTCGAGGAACTGGGACTGAAGGAGTCAGGGCTGACGCGCCTGATCCATACAGCTTACGAGCTGCTCGGAATGCAGACGTTCTACACTGCGGGACCGAAAGAGATCCGGGCCTGGAACATTCGTCAGGGGGACACGGGTCCGGTTGCAGCTGGCGTGATCCACACAGACTTCGAAAAGGGCTACATCCGCGCCGAGATCTACTCCGTCACGGACCTGCAGGAACATGAAACGGAAGCCGCCATCAAGGCTGCTGGCAAACTCAGGATTGAAGGTCGCGACTACGTCATGCAAGACGGCGATGTGGCCCACTTCTTGGTTGGGAAGTGAAGGATGTTGGCGAGCTAAACGAAGCGCGATCGAGCGGTAACCCTCAGCCAGCAGCCGCCGCGATTTCCTCGCGATTCCTGTCGAGCCAAACATCCCTCTCCTCGGCGTCTGGCAGGGTGAGGTCCCACTTGCTTCCATCTGTCTTGTAAACCATGGCGCTGCCCTGCGTGCCTAGACTCAGTCCCGTGAGTTCTTCTGCTTGAGCGCATATGGCCCAGAGCACTGATTCGGCGGCAGCACGGGCAGGCGCATGATGAAACTGAATGCCTCGGATCAACTTGCGCGGCAGGCCCCAGCGCCGGATCATCAAAGCCCCAGCCTGAGCGTGGTCAATGCCCAAGACCGCTCGCTCGGCCGTCAGCAGGTCAGTTCCTTTTTCAAGTTCGGCGGTGATGGCCTCTTTCTGTTCCTTTTGAAAGCGGTCGATGACGATGTGCCCAATGTTTTGGAGCAACCCCACCGTGTAGGCCAGTTCAGAATCCACGCGGCCATCCCGAGCAGCGATTCGACGCGCATTGAGCGCCGTGTGCATGGACTCCGTCCACAGGCTCTCATTGCTGCGCGCCGTTGACCGGCCATAGCCCTTGAAGAACCCAGCGCTACCGCTCGTCAGTGCCAAGTTGGCCACTGCTTTGAATCCAAGCCGCAAGGTGGCCTGTTGAAGGGACTCGATCTCCACTTGCGCACCGACCATGGCGGAGTTGGCGAGCCCTAAAACCTTACCCGTCAGCCCGGGATCGGTCTCGAGCACCGAGACCAATTCTTCCTGGTTTGCATCACCCTGGGTAAGTTCCAAGATACGCACGGCGACTTTCGGAAAAGGCTCCAGGCCGTCAATACGGTGGAGCACTTCATCGAAAATGTTCATGGATAATTCTAGCTGGCCACTCATGGAGTGGTGGTCAGCGTTCAGTTACGAGGTTGGGAAGACACCGGATAGATTCTCACTTCGCTCATTCGCCCGGGGCGGTCGCCGCAGGAATCAGAGTGAAGTGGGGGAAGGTGCGAGGGATCAGTCGCGGTGCTGTATTTAGACAATCTTGAGCGAGCTCTCTCCCTCAAGATGCAGTGAGTCAACCAAATTCAAATCACTAGACCAACCCGGCAGATGAAAATCCTTCGGCGACCTCAAGTTCCATCCCACTCTGGAGCGTAGGGCATTCACCCTAGGAATAGCCCGCCGAATCAGAGTGTAGCGCCACAGTCCCCTGTCACCACGGCCCCGACCCAACTCAATCTTCGATCACCTCGCTCATCACCAGCTTGCCATCGACCACCTCGATGCGATAGCACTCCCCAGAGTCGCTGCGCATGACACCCAATGGCGGCCCACTCTTCCCGTCCACCGGGGTAAGCACAAAGTTCGAGCCCGTTCCTTCCCCTTTCCAGCTCACCGTCCACTGGCTCAAGACTTGATTTGCTGCGAAGCCCGACGCGATCCCAACCACAAAAATGGCCCCAAGTAGAATCCGTGTGCGTGCCGGTTTCGGTGCGGATTGGCGCAAGAGTTCGTGCCTGAGCGACTCGAAGTGTTGACCTCTTTCGAGGCGCGCCTCACTCAGCGGTTCGAGTTCTCGTTGCAGTCGTTCGTGATCTTTCATCCTATTTGTTCAGAGTCCAAGACTTGTAAGAGAGCGCAGCGTGCGCGCGACAGCCTGGACTTGACTGTGCCTGCTCTACATCCCACCACCTGCGCAACTTCTGCAATCGGCAGACCCTCCAGATAGTGCAAGGCCAGTACATCCTGATGCTTGGGGGCGAGTGACAGCAGCGCCCGATGGACCTCTCTCTGGGTTCCTTCGAGCATCGTGTTGTCCGTTGCCGGCGCCGGCGCGCTCGCACAACCATCCAAGGGCAAGACTTCGTTCGACGCTGACCTCTTGAGCCACCTGTTCACCCGGTTCGTCGCAATCGTGAGCAACCAAAACCTGACTGGAGCTTTCGTCCGGCGTGCCCGCGCAAAGCCCCAATAAGCTGACAGGAAGACATCAGAAACAATGTCTTCGCAATCATGCCGACGGCCGACACGTCGAAACACATAACCCGTAATGCGATCGTAATTCTGACTGTAGGCCTCGGCAAAACTTCCTGGATTGAGCTGCAAGTCCCCCAGGGTCAATTCTCTCACCGGGGGTGGAGCATTCGCTTCGGATGAGTGGCTGATCGCTGTGCTCGGCGCTGAAAACATGGGGACCGCAGGGGTGCAAGGGGCCGTACGAACACAAACAGTCATGGGTGTCCTGATCGGTTCCCTCTTCCATTGAATTTTATCATTCCAACGACTCCCCCGCTCTGCCCCACAAGGGACGGCAGGCCCAGGATCCTCCAAATTTCACACTTGAACGGAACCGCCAGCCCTGGATGTGGCTGTTTGCCGCTGACACCACCCCTTTCGCTCCCAAGCAAAGCATGCAAGCAATCCATCTGGCGATCAGCCTCCTCCCTCTCTTCTCCCACGCCGCCTCCGAGGGCGACCAAACAG
>JBLIMI010000318.1:0-5213 GCA_047638655.1 Minisyncoccia bacterium
GGGCGCGCGCAGTTCGACGAACCCCGCGGCCTGGGTCACGACCTCTCCTCGCTGGGAATCCCATCGAGTATGGCGCGCGGCAATGGTTCGCACAGGAGGTGATTGTCGAGCAGGCGGACCGGTCCCAAGCGTGCGGCCACCAGGGCCACGGCTTCCGTCAGAGGACCCTCCGGGGTCTCAGCCGTCCAATCCTGCGGATCGCGCACGCCAGCGTAGTCGCACTCCACGCCCCAGGCGGCGAACTCCTTCCGCAACACTTGCTCGAGGCGAGCAGGAATTCGTTCCCCTGCTTGCCAGGCCTCCGTGCAGCGCCGCAGCGCGCTCGAGAGACTACGCCCCTGGGCCCGTTGCTCCTCATTCAATCGCTGGTTCCTGGAAGAACGCGCCAGCCCTCCAGGTTCGCGGTCCGTGGGGCACACGACGACCGTTGGCGCCCCCCGACGCTTGGCCACATCGCGCACCACGAGGCACTGTTGGAAGTCTTTCTGACCGAAGTACGCGCGGTCGGGCCGCACGTATTCGAACAAGCGATCCACGATGGTAGCGACTCCGTCGAAGTGTCCATCGCGAACGCCACCTTCCAAACCCTGGCCCCCCTTACCCGCCTTTTGCCGGAACTCCGCGGGCAGGCGCCCGTCCTCATCGAGTTCCCCTTCAAAGAACTCTTCCAGTGTTCCGGTGAACACCATCTGGCAACCGATTTGATCGAGTGCTCGCACATCCCCATCCAGGTCTCGCGGATAGGCGGCGAGGTCCTGGGCCTCATCGAACTGCAAGGGGTTCACGAAGACGCTCACACAGACCACATCGTTTTCTGCGAGCGCCTGCTGCGCCAGGGACAAATGGCCCACGTGCAGGGCTCCCATGGTGGGCACAAAACCAAGGCTGCGGCCCGCTTGTTTTTGATCCCGAGCCCAGGCGCGCGCCTCGGCAGGCGAGTCGAAATGCCGAATCACTGGTGCAAGGCGGGCAAGAGATAGGCGCACTGTTCCTTCACCATGCGACCGTTCGAAAGTCGCAGTTCCGGAGCGAGTTCGGCCAAGGGCTCAAGCACGAAGCGACGCTCGGCCAGGCGCGGGTGGGGCAGCTCGAGACGCTCCGTGTTCGAGCATTCATCACCGAACAGGAGTAGGTCTAAATCAAGGGTTCGAGGCCCCCAACGCACTTCTTGGCTTCGGTCGCGACCGAAGTGTTCTTCGATCCCATGCAGCGCTCCAAGTAAGGACTCAGCATCCAATTGCGTGTCGAGGGCCACCACGGAATTCCAGTAGTCCGGTTGATCCGCGGGCCCGCCTGCGGGCTCCGAGGAATGAAAACTCGATTGGGCCACGAGACTCACGCCGGGCAATGCCGCCAACTGAGTGAGGGCTCCACGCAGAGTCCAGAGAGAGTCTCCGAGGTTGCTTCCTAAGGCCACGTAAGCACGGGTCAAGGGGCTCATGTTTGTTGGTCTTGGCCGACGACTTTGCGTGCTCGCATGGAGGCCATCGCCCAATTCAAGACGCCGAACAACAGGAACCCGTTGAAGGCGATGAAGAGGAACGGCACGGGAGCCAGATACAAACCAAAGGAAACAAAGACCACGGCCACCAGCGCCAAGAAGGGGCTCTTATCTCGGGTCAACATGGACGCCACGTGCAAGTACGGCACGCGGCTCACCATCAACAGGCCAATCGCCGGCAAGGCCACGGCCAGATAGTGCGGCATCCAGGAGAGGACGGGCTTCCAGTCCATTTCCCCGAGAAAGCCGAACATCTTGCCCACAGGGGTCACACTACCGTGGGCCGACTCAAGCGAGGGCAGCCTCAAGATCAGATAGACCATCAAGGTCGCGGCGACAGCACCGGCAGCCCCCGGACTAGGCAAACCGCTGAATCCTTCGTGGGCCTCCGGTTCGTGTTCCGTTTCGAGATTGAAGCGAGCCAGGCGCAGAATGCCCATCAGGGTGAAGGCTGCCGCGGCCGCAAAGTGCAGGCGAGGCGTGCCGTCGTACCCCAGGAATTCGCTCTCGTGCTCGATCAGGATCTTCGCAAGCAAGGCAGGGGCCACGCAGAAAGTGATCGCGTCCGCGAAGGAGTCAAGTTGGGCTCCAAAGTCGCTAAAGCTCTTGGTGAGCCGGGCGACCTTGCCATCCAGAGAGTCGAAGACCATTCCCAGGAAGATCAGCCAACAGGCCGCCTCCATTTTGAGAAAGAAGAGCCGTTCATTCTCCCCCACGTACGCCAGGGCGTCGATGCCCTTCGAAATAGCGAGCAACCCACAGCCACAGTTGGCCAGGGTCAGGAGATTCGGGAGCATCTGGACGGGCTTCATGGATCGCACTGGGGGTCGCGCACAGCGAAAGTGTCAGCGAGTGATCTGGTAAGAAATGACCGCGTCGAGGTTCACCCAACTCGGTCCGCCGCTCTTGCCAGGATAGTCGATCAAGATCCAGTTGTCCTTCAATTCACGAATGGTGACCGGCGTGCCCGCGGTCATGTCTGAAAAGCCAGCGCCCGAGCCTTGCTGGAGGTTCAAGGCGAAGACCGATGACCCCGGCATGATGCCGCCGGGCAGTTCGGACTCCTGGGTGGACGACATCGAGGACAGGAGGACGATGGCCAGGACGCTTGCAGAGCCCAGGGCGAAGGAAAGCAGCTGCTTCATGGGTAGAGGCGAGTGGATTGTGACTGGATTTGGAACAGCGGGCAGGCTCAAGCGTAGTTCAGGGGCGCCCGTAAGGGTAGGATCGCGGACATCATGAATGAAATCGTCAGCATCCTTGGTAGGGAGATTATCGACTCTCGGGGCAACCCCACCGTAGAAGTCGAAGTGCAGTTGGCTGGCGGGGCCTTTGGTCGGGCTGCCGTGCCCTCCGGAGCCTCTACAGGTGCCCATGAAGCCCACGAATTGCGCGACGGAGAGTCGCGCTACGGCGGCAAGGGAACCCAAAAAGCGGTTTCGGCTGTCAACGACGAACTCTTCGATGAACTCGTTGGCATGGACGCCAGCGATCAGGCCGCCCTAGACCAAACCATGATCGACCTGGACGGAACTCCGAACAAGAGCCGTTTGGGTGCCAATTCACTACTCGGTGTTTCACTGGCCGTGGCCAAGGCGGCTGCCGCAGAAGCGGGGCTGCCCCTCTACCGCTACGTAGGTGGAGCCGGTGCCCGCATCTTGCCCGTGCCCATGATGAACATCCTGAATGGCGGCGAGCACGCCGACAACAACGTGGACATTCAGGAGTTCATGATCATGCCTTTCGGTGCCACTAGTTTTCGCGAAGGACTGCGCATGGGCATCGAGGTGTTCCATTCACTCAAGTCCGTCTGCCGCGAAAAGGGACTCAGCACGGCGGTCGGTGACGAGGGTGGCTTCGCCCCCAACCTGGATTCCAACGAGGCGGCCATCGGCCTGATCTTGACCGCAGTGGAGAGCGCTGGATTCAAGCCCGGGGCGGACATCCGCATCGCCATGGATTCAGCCGCATCCGAGTTCCACAGCGCCGGAAAGTACAGCATCGACGGCAAGCAACTGAACGGTGCCGAGTTGTCCGCCTACTACACAGAGCTCTGCGAGAAGTACCCGATCTTTTCCATCGAGGATGGTCTCGACGAGGACGACTGGGCAGGTTGGAGCACACTCAACGAAACCCTCGGAGATCGGGTCCAACTGGTCGGTGACGATTTGTTCGTCACCAACGTCAACCGCCTGAGCCGCGGCATTGAGGAAAACTGCGCCAATTCGATCCTGATCAAGGTCAACCAAATCGGCACCCTCACGGAGACCCTCGACGCCATTCACTTGGCCCACCGAAATGGCTATACCTGCGTCATGAGCCATCGTAGTGGCGAAACAGAGGACACCACCATCGCCGACCTGGCGGTCGCAACGGGCTGCGGACAGATCAAAACCGGTGCTCCCTGCCGAACAGATCGTGTGGCCAAGTACAATCAATTGCTTCGCATCGAGGAGGAACTCGGCTCGAACGCAATTTACGCTTCCCAGTACCTCGTTTAGGAGACTTGGTGCCAAGGCACCCACCTGTGGCCATACGGCGCAAACGAAACGGAGATGTCGACCTGTCCCCTCAGGACGCAAATCTAGGAATCAAAAGCAAGGCGGAGAAGACCGAGTCTTCACGTTTCCTGCGGCGCTATCTCATGCGATCTCTCGAAGTCTTCCTGTACTGGATGCCCGTCTGGGCACCGCTGATCTTGCTGGCTCAAATTGGCACCCGTGGCTTGCGCGAAGCGCGCAGCGAGGACCAACGGTTGCGTGGGCATGAGGAAGAATTGCAGGGCCGACAACATCGGGACGCCAGTGAATTGGAAGCTCTCAAGACCCAACTCGATGCCCTCGACGATCCCATCTACCTCGAACGTTTGCGGCGCCAACGGGTGCAAGAGCAAAAGATCGAGATCGACGACCGAGGCCTCGCACCTCTCCCTCCGGTAGAAGGCTCTGAGAACCGCGGGCGGGCCGAGTAAGTAGGCGATGAATTTCGTCCGTGTGCTCCTGCTTGTGGCTGCCTTGTGCAGCGGTCGTGCTCTCGCCAGCCAACTCCCTGGGTCCTCTGCGGCGCGCTCCAACGATGTGCACGTGCCCACTCTTCCCGCTGCGCTGGAAGCCATGGCCGAGGGGGACGAAGAATTCTTGCGCGCCATGGACGCCGGCCCTGCTATGGAAGGTCACCTCGCCAGCGCTTTTGAAGCTTGGCACCGCGCCCTCGTCTCGAGCGGCCCCGGGGACAGCGTTCCCACTGGAATTCGGCTGAATCTCGGTGCAGCCGGGCAGGGCAACTTTGACGAGTCCATCGAAGCGCGCTGGCCCGATCGCGATCGCAGTTTTCTGCGCCGCACGGAAGCGGTCGAGTACGCCGTGCTGCGCCGCCTGTCGGCCTTGGACGCCCCACAAAGGAGCGCCTGGCAGGCTCGCTTCGGGGCCCTTGCGGAGGCCCGACTGGAACTGGCAAGCAACCCCTCTAATCGCGGAATAGAGGCCTCCAGGCTGGGCTTTGAGGATCTGGAGCGTCAGTTCCCGGGGACGCCGGCGGCACTCAAGGCCGCGCTCTGGCTCTTTGAACTGAACCTGGAAGAAGGCCACCCGCGGGCCGCTCGAGTCTGGCTGGAGCGGGCCCAGCGCCACGGGCAATTCTTCGATCCAGAGTCCACCCAAACGAACCTCGAGGGTCGCTGGACAATGCTCGATCAGCTCACCCGGCCTCCCCG
>JBLIMI010000319.1:0-5211 GCA_047638655.1 Minisyncoccia bacterium
TGATCGCGGGCATCAGCACCCCGGATGCAGGCTCCATTCGATTTGACGGTCAGGAGTTGGTCGGGCTTTCCACCGCGCGGCGGGACCGCTTTCGGTCCCAGAAAATCGGCTATGTGTTCCAGAGCTTCTTTCTGCTCGAAGGTCACAGCGCCCTCGAAAATGTGGCCCTGGGCATGCAGTTCGGCGCCGGAGTCGATCTGGACTTCGCCCGCCAACTATTGGGAACACTCGGCCTCTCTGAACGGCTTGATCATCGCCCGCACCAATTGTCCGTGGGGCAGAAACAACGGGTGGCCCTGGCCCGCGCCCTGGCCAACCGGCCGCAGCTGGTGTTGGCCGATGAACCCACAGGGAGCTTGGATGCCAAGAGCGCCGAAGAAGCCATGGAGCTTTTACAGGGGCTCTGCAAAGAGCACGCTGCGGCCTTGATCGTGGTCAGTCACGACGTCGCACTCTTGCAGCGCTTCGATCAGCAACTGGACCTCTTCGAATTGAATCGCGCTAGCGTGGGGGGCACGAAGTGAGCGCCTCTCCCTTCGGACTGCTGCGCTTGGTGACCCGTAGCCTGCGGCAGCACCTGCTCTCCAGCGCGGTGACTTTGCTTTCGGTGGCGCTTGGCACGGGACTGGTGATGGCGGTCTTCGCGGTCAGCCAACAGAGTCGCCTGGCCTTCGCCGGTGGCCCGCTCGGTTTCGACGCGGTCTTGGGCGCCCGCGGCAGTCACTTGCAACTCGTGTTGAACACGGTCTTTCATCTAGAGACGTCGCCGGGCAACATCCCCTGGTCGCTGTACGAAGAATTGCAAGCGGACAAGCGCGTGCAACTGGCTGTTCCGTTCGCCCTCGGGGACAACTACAAAGGCTTTCGCATCGTGGGCACCAGCGGCGAGCTCTTCGGTGCCTTCGAATATGAGAAGGGCAAGCACTTCGAGTTCGAACCTGGAGGCCGGCCCTTTGACGTGGCCCACCGCGAAGCCGTGATCGGCGCCCGCGTGGCGCAGGAGACCGGGCTTCGCGTCGGGGATCACTTGCATCCCAGCCACGGAGTCGAACGCAATCCCGTGGAGGAGCACGTGCATGAGGAGGAGTACGTGATTTGTGGCGTCTTGCAGCCCACGCACTCTCCCAACGACCGCGTGATCTGGATTCCCCTGGAAGGGGTCTATCGCATGGATGGACACCGTTTGCGGGGCAGCGGTGAGGTCTACGAACCCGAAGACGGGGTGCCCATCGCGCAAGAGCACAAGGAGCTCTCGGCCGTGCTGCTGAAGCTGCAGGGGCGCCAAGCGGGCTTCCAGCTTTCGACGAAGTACAACCGACTCGGCAAAGAAGCGACCCTGGCCTGGCCCATTGGTGCGGCCATGGCGCAGCTCTTCGACAAGCTGGGTTGGATGACGCGCATTCTGGAGATGGTGGCTTATCTGGTGATGGCCGTGGCCGCTGCTTCCATCCTCGCGAGCTTGTACAACACCATGAACGAGCGCCGCCGGGAGTTCGCAATCCTGCGCGCCTTGGGTGCGCGTCGCGCCACGGTCTTCTCGGTGATTCTGCTCGAAGCCCAGTGGATCGCTCTCATGGGAAGCTTGTTAGGGTTCGTTGTGTGCGGGCTGATCCTCGCTGGTGCGGCGAACGTCGTGCGTGACAAAACCGGTGTGGAGCTCGACTTGCTCGTGTGGCACGACTCTTACGTATGGACTCCGCTCGGCATGATTTTGCTCGGGGGAGTGGCCGGCATCTTGCCCGCGCTCAAGGCTTACTCGACGGATGTGGCGGAGGTCCTGTCCCGGGGCTAGAGAGCTCTGGTATGGTGAAACTCATGCGAAGCCTCCTCCCGCTCTTGCTCTTGACCGCTAGCTGCGGTGGCCAGGAGCCCATTGCACCCACGCCGGTGCTGCCGGTTTCAGGCAGTGCGATCGATGGTTCGGAGGATGTGCTCGCGCTGGAATCGGTGCCGGTTCCAGAGCCAGAGATCAACACAGCAGCGGCGCCGCTGGAGGAGTCGGCCCGCGCCGTCGTGCTGGCCGCGTCAGTGCCCGAGTCGGAACCGGAACCCGAACCCGAGCCCGAGCCGGAGGGCCCCCTCGTGATCACCTATCGCGACCTGACGCTGATCGATTACGACGTGGACGCCATGCTCGATGCCATGCTCTTCCCGGAGGAGTACGAAGAGGAGGAGGACGATGAACTCGACTTTCCTCCGGAGCTCATGGCATTGGACGGCAAGGAAGTGTCCATCGTGGGCTACATGATCCCCGGGGAGATTGAGCAGGGCAACGTGCGCGACTTCATGCTGGTGCGCGATTTGCTCGGTTGTTGTTTCGGTGGGACGCCCATGCCCGACGAATGGATCGACGTGACCATGGAAGTCGACGCGGAAGCGGAGTATCGGCCTTACTTGCCCATGCGCGTGACCGGTGTTCTGACCCTGGGCGGGGAACAGGACGAGGCGGGTTTTGCCCTGGGTGTCTATCGACTCAAGGGCAGCGCGGTGAAAGTCGAGGATTGAGTCAGCCCAGGAGAGCAGCGCTTGACAGCCTTTTGCTCTGGGATTAGAAAGGGATCAGGTGACTCTCGAACCATGAATCAAACCCTGCGCACACCGGCTCTTGTCTGCGGCCTGCTCCTGGCCGGAGTCAGCGCGTTTGCCATGGGCCGGATCGTGGAGCCCATGCCGGTCAGCTTGCAAAAACTAGCTGACATCGAATACGAAGCCGGGGACGAGATTCCCGATGAGATTCTCGCCTACGACGGCGAAGAGGTGGAGATCTCCGGCTACATGCGCAACGGGACCACCGAAGGCGAGACCTGGTTTGATCTCACCAATGACGCGTGCGGTTGTGGCACGAGCAAGCTGCAGCACTTCGTTCGCGTGACTTTGGAGGAGGGCAGCACGAGCTTTACCCCCGACGAGTTGGTCCTGACGGGTCGTTTTGAAGTGAGCGAGAAAGAAGACGAGGATGGCTTCGTGGAGAGCATCTACCGTCTGGAGATCAAGTCCCTCGACGACGAAGCAGGCCCTGCGCCCAGCGTGAATTGAAAGCACTCGCCAGTCTGGTGCCCGTGTTGTTCGTGCTCGCAGGCATTGCATCGCCTGCCGAGGGTTCGCGTCCATTCTCCTCTGCTGGCCGAACGGCCACGCAAGAGGAATCCTCTGGCCAGAATGGCTCAGACGAAGAGCGCGCCCTGCAGGCCAAAATTGAGAAGTACCTGGATCTGGCGCAAAACGGTCGCGTTGCAGTGCGACCCCAGGCGGCCAAACGCCTGGTCAAGCTGGGGCCGCCGGCGCTCGTCAAGATCATCGAGGCTTGCGGACAGGACGGCGCGAACCTGCCGAACCTGGGACCATACTTGGTGGAAGTGCTTGCGGACTTTGCTGATCCGGGACTGCGTGCTTTGCTCTGGGAGCGGCTTGCTGATCCTGATTTCCCCTGGCGTGGTCCCGCCGCGCGCAGTCTGTCCCACAACATGGAAGCGCAGGAGCTTCCGGATTGGTTGCGTTACCTCAGCGACCCCTTGGGCCAGGTGCGTTTGGCGGCTGCGGACTCGTTCGGGCAACTCAGCGCACAGGAAGCGCGAAGTGGCGGCGCTCATGCAGCCTTTGTGACGCGCGCCCAGGTGGATCCGGACGCCCGCGTGCGGCGCGCCATCTGCTTGCAGCTCGATGCCTGGGGCGACCATGGTTACTTGCTCTGGTTGGTGGAAGACCTCAAGCGCAGCGACGCTTACTTCCGCTTGCCGCTAGGGGAGCAGGCGCGCTTCGCTTCGATTCGTGCCCTGCGCAAAATCTTCGGCAAGGACGATGGATATCGGGCAGAGGCTGCTCCTACCGAGCCGGAAAATGCACTCGCCATCCAAAAGCTACAAGCTGCGGTTCTCGCGCGCACCGAGGGCGAAGCGCCCCGCTTGCCCGAACTGGTCCTGGCGGGACAAAGCACCCCCGGCGACGTGCTGGGTTTGGAGTTGCGTTCATGCCGCGTGGGGGAGTTTTTTCTGCGCTGGAATGAGAACGACATCCTTTATCTGGGCACCGGGCGAGCTCGAGCCATTCAGTTGAAAGCCGGTGCAGTGGCCCGCCTCCAGGGCGAATTGCGGACGGCATTGCAAGCGATCGATGAAACCCGTTACTGGGGCGCGGCCGGCTGCGACATCGAGCAGCTACGACTCGTGAACGCAGCGGGATCCGTCGATACCTTCTTGGTTTCCAAGGGCCAGGCTGCGGTCCGCGACTTGCGTCCACGGCCTCTGGACGCGGCTGTTCGGCTGCTGGTGGATTCGATTCCCGCAGGCGCCACCGCCTTTGGCGGCCATTCCCTGCGTGCGGAAGTTTCCCGAGCTTTGGAGAGCTTGGGGGGCGAGTTCCGGGACTCCTGATGCGGTACACTGGGTGGCCATTCCCTTCGATTCTTTAGCTGCCGAGAAGCCATGACCAGCGCCCACGTCATCGACGTCACCCTTGCCAATTTCGAGGAATCCGTGATCCGCGGATCCGCGCAGCGGCCCGTCTTGCTCGACTTCATGGCGCCGCGCTCCGAGCCCTGCTTGGCCATGGCGGCGCTGCTCGAGACCATCACGGAGGAATTCGACGGCGCGCTCTTGTTGGCCAAGGTCGACGTGGAGCAGAACATGGAGATCGCCCAGGCGTTTCGCTTGCAAGACGTGCCTACAGTGATCTTGATGCGCGACGGTCAACCGGCGGATGCCTTCGCGGGTTACAAAAGCGAGGAAGAGCTGCGTGCATTTCTCGCTACCCACATTCAGGCGCCAGTCGGGGGCAGTCCCCTTGAACAAGCCAAGGAACTCGCCGCCGCAGATGAGCTAGCGTCGGCCATCGGCCTGCTGGCCGAGTGGATCGAACACAATCCGGAGGATGGAGAAGCTCGCGCCCACTTGGGCACTTGGTTGTTGGAAGCAGGAGATGAGGAGGGAGCGCGCGAACACTTGGCTTTGCTTTCGGAAGAGGATTTGGAATTGCCGGCAACTAAGACTCTGTTGGCCCGGCTTGAATTGCTCGCGGGTGCTGGAGATGTGGAAGCCTTGCGCAAGACCGTGGAGGGGAACCCGCGCGATGTGGCCGCGCGGATCGAGTTGGGCAAGGCTCTGGTGGCCAGCGGCCAAACGGAGGACGGCCTAGAGGAATTGCTCGAAGCCGCCATGCGCGACCTCCAGTTTGAGGATGGAGCGGCGCGCAAAGCGCTGATTGAGGTCTTTCTGG
>JBLIMI010000320.1:0-5200 GCA_047638655.1 Minisyncoccia bacterium
TCGGGATGCTGAAGGAGCCTGTGCTGAGCAAGTTGTCAGGGATGCCCAGTTCGACCGGCAAGTTGTGACGGATCTCTCCCGCGCTTGCCGAGGTGGCGAGGAGCGAGCCTGTGACGAACAGCAGTGCGGGCAGGAGGGTGGTGCGCATGGGGCGACTCGGGAGAGTTTGGTGAGGGACACGGGGGGCCAATGCGCCCCCTTCTATTACCAAGAGCGCAAGTCGTGTCTGCCCCCGACCTACTTTCGGAATTTCTTTTGGCCGGCTGTCAGGTTCTATGGGCCGTGTTGGCCGCTTCTGTTGGCCCGCTGGCGTTTAGTAGGAATCTCCAAACGGGAAATTGGGGGCTCGCTACAATTAGGGTGATTCCCCGCATCGCCCCCGAGCCGAATCTCAACATGAAAATTGCACCGCTTGGTCTGCTGCTCTCGTTCTGCGGCACCGCCGCCGCTCAATGCGAGATCACTCGCATTGTTCCGCCTACCGGTTTGTCGTTCATCGGCGACTTTCGAGCTTCACAGATTTCGGTCATCGATGGGACAGGAGTGGCGCAGGACTACGAGGCCCTCAATGGTGCCTGGGTGCCCACAAATTCCTACACACCTCCTGGTGCTGGAGGGTTCTTCTTTTCCTCACCTCGCGTCGTTCACAAGGGGACGTCCCATCTCTTTTCACGGGAAGAGGACGGCGAATTGCAGGGAAGGGCATTCTTGCTGGATGGGACCGGCGCTATCACCACCTTCGCACCTAGCAATCCGACTGGCCTCGACGCATTTGGATCCGGCATTGCCATGGAAGAAGGCCTGATCGTCATCGGCGCCAGCCAAGCGATCTATGACGTGGGCTCTTGCGGACCTGGCAAGTGCTACATCTACGAAGAGACGCCCAGCGGTTGGGCGGAAGTGGCGACGTTCGTTCCCCACAACTATGGGTCAGTGGTGACCGACTACGGTTACCAGTTAGACACCGATGGAAACACGATCGTTTTTGGAGCGCCTCGGGACGATGGCGCTGGAAAGTATGCTGGTGCGGCATACGTCTATCAGCGCAACAACACGACCGGCTGGTTCGAAGCGGCCAAGTTAATCGCCTCTGACGCCAAGCCCGGATTTTTCTTCGGCTCGGATGTCACGGTGGACGGCAATCACATCCTGGTCGGGGCAGAGAACGCGGGACCCCTGGGCAACGGGGCCGTCTACGCCTTCGAACGACAGGGAAACGTCTGGGTAGAAACCCAGATCATCCGGGCCAGCAATGGACAGCACGGCGATGCCTTCGGCGCGGGCATCGACATGGATGGCACCCACGCTGCTGTGGGGGCGACGGGGGTGGACGGCGCATTCCAAAATTGCGGCGCACTCTACCTCCTCGAGCGGGATGCGTCGGGTTGGTTTGAGTCGGCACGCCTGGTGGCCAACGATGTCACCGGCCAAAATTTTCAGTACGGTGAGAACGTGAGAGTCTCGGGCAACCAGGTGCTTTGGGCACCCCGCTGGGGCGGCAGCGTCCGGCTCTACTCGCTCGGCATCGAAAACGCGACGAGTTACTGCACCTCCTCACCGAACTCGAGCGGTTCAGCGGCGCTGATGTCCGTGGATGGCTGCGACAGCATGATCGCCAACGCACTCACCCTGCGCGCTATGGGCGTGCCAGCGAACAAGCCGGGGCTATTCTTCTATGGGGCTCTTGCGGCTCAGCTTCCTGCGGGAAACGGCACTCTGTGTATCGCTTCCCCGCAGCGCCTCACTGCCGAGCTGTCGGATTCCGGCGGCGTGCTTGAAACCAACGTCGACTTTCAAAGTCCGGAAGCCCAAGCGGTCACCCCCGGCGCCACCTGGCGCTTTCAGGCCTTCTTCCGCGACACGGTTGGGGCAGGCTTTGACTTCTCTGACGGCATTGAACTGGAACTCCAGTTCTGATTTCGAGGTCCCCCCGTTCCCCTGGCATCGATTCCTAACCTCACCATGAAGCTGCTCACCGCACTTAGTTTTCTCCTTCTGCTCCCGACTGTCGCGTCGGCCCAATGCGAGATCACCCGCATCGCTCCGACCGCGGGGGTGATGTTGCTTGGAGACTTTCAAGGGGATCGAGTCTCGGTGCTCAGTGGTGCCAGCAAGCTTGTGACTTTCGAGCCCATCAACGGAGCCTGGACTCAAACGGGCTCTTACCCGGCACCAGGGGTGGGCTTCTTTAATCTGCCCACGGCAACCCATTGGGGCTCGAACAAGCTCTTTGGCCGCGACGAGGACGGTAACCTTGATGGTCGGGCATTCATGGTGGACGAGCAGGGGGCCATGACGACTTTCGTGCCGAGCAATCCGATCGGTTTGTACGCTTTTGGCGCTGGCGTGGCTCTTCACGATGGACTCGCCATCGTCGGTGCGAGCATGGTGGTCTACGACACCGGCTGGTGTGGCCCGGGTCGCTCCCATGTCTACGAACTAATGGGAAGTACCTGGACGGAAGTGGCCGTGTTCGCTCCCCACGGTCACGGGAATGCTGCGACGGATTACGGCTACAAAATAGACACGGACGGCAGCACGATTGTTTGCGGTGCCCGTTGGGATGATGAAGGTGGAGGCGGCGCAGGCGCGGTCTACGTCTATGCAAAGAACAACACAACGGGCTGGTATGAATCCGCCAAGTTGTTGGCCTCGGACACCAAGCCGGGTTTTCAGTTTGGATCGGGTGTGGCAGTCGAGGGGAATCAAATACTGGTCGGTGCTCAGTCGGCAGGTCCCCATGGCAATGGCGCCGTGTACGTTTTCGAGCGACAAGGCGCCATCTGGGTGGAGACTCAGATCCTGCGAGCCAGCAACGGCCAATTTGGAGATTCGTTCGGAATCGACGTCGACATGGACCGGCATCGCGCGGTCGTGGGCGCTAGCGGTGTGGACGGCGCCTGGACGAACGCTGGAGCGATCTACATGCTCGAACGCGATGCGTTCGGTTGGTCCGAATCAGCCAACGTGGTGGCGAACGATGTGAGTAACAACAACATGATGTTCGGACACTCGGTTCGGATCAGCGGCAATCAAGCGCTTTGGGGGCCGAGTTGGGGCACGGAGGTTCGCCTGACTTCTCTCGGCATCGATCAGGTCACGCACTTTTGCTCTTCTACTCCGAACTCGACGGGTGTGGCGGCGACGATCGAGGTCAGTGGTTGCGACAGCATCATCGCCAACGCGATGACTCTGAGTGCCATGGACATGCCCGCTTTCAAGCCCGGGTTCTTCCTGTACGGATCGAACGCCATTCAGTTTCCCATCGGTAACGGCACACTTTGCATCGGCTCTCCGCAACGCCTTGCGACGCTGATCACCGATGCAGGCGGCATGTTCGAGATGAACGTGGACTTCCAGAGTCCGGACGCATCGGCCCTCACTCCTGGGCGCACTTGGCTCTTCCAGACTTTCTTTCGCGACACGGTGGGGTCGGGCTTCGACTTCTCGAACGCCTTGGAACTCGAGCTCCAGTACTAGGATTCAGTGCGTTCCGGGAAACGCTCCCGCTCCAGACCTAGGCGTCCGGCCCTGATTCCATGCGCATGCGCATGCGCAACCAAGCCAGCGCGAAGCGCGACCGGTCCTTGACGATGCCTTCCGAGGTGTCGAGTTCTACTGCGCACTCGACCATGGTCATGCCGCCGAAGTAACGGAGCTCGATCTAGTGCGCCATGACGGGATCGCGTTGTTCCGGCTCTTCGAGCACTTCTTCCAGCTCGAGCACGTCGATGTCGCGGGAGCTGAGTTGCTCATCAGGTAGATCAGCGAGCCTCACCGCGAGCACGTTGCCACCGCGTTTGGCGGTTCCCTTGCGCCGCGCGTGATCGAGCCGGATGCAAGTGGCGGCAATGGCGCGGAAGCGTCCGCGGCTGGACCAGATGGCATCTCCGTACTCGGCCATTCGCAGGTAGGCCTCATTGACCAGTGCGGTGGGTTGCAGCGTGTGGTCTCGCCGCTCTCCTAGCATTTTCCGACTGGCCATGGCGTGCAGTTCCGCATAGACCTGGTCCGTGAGTTCTTGCTGCGAGTCTGTCATCGGGGCATCGGAGCCGGCCATTGCGCGGGCGGGGGGTGCCATAATGCACGAGGGTCCCAAATGCTGCCAGAGGGCGTCACGGAACCGAGCGTTTGGTTGACCGACTGGCCGCAGGCTACTCCGCCTGGATGGACAGACCGCCAGAAGCTCGCAGTTCGATCTTGTACGACTTGCCCTCGCGCATTTCGATGAAAGGCGCCTCTCCGTGAATTGCCCGCACGCCCTTGGCTGCTGCTGCCTCGGGGTCGTTGGCATAGTCCCAGAACTTGCTCCATAGCTCGGCGCGGAAGAGCGCGTCCGTCCCGTCTCCGTCGTTGTAAGGTCCGGGATGGGTTCCGGGTTGGTCGATCTTGACGCCATCCACGGGCGCTACACGCTCACTGAAGATGCGGTTGAAGAGGCAGAGGGAAGTGCCTCGAAGGAATTCGCCAGCCTCCACATAGTCGTCATCAAACTTGATGACCAGGGTCTCGAGGTAGAGTCGGCTGCCCTCGATGGAGATCTCTTGCTCCGCCCCGACCGGGTTGCCATCGTGATCGAACTCAATGAAACGCACCGTGGTGACGACACTCTCTGGGTTGGACTTACTGGGCTCCTGGTCCACGACCTCGATGCGCGCCACGCGGTGGTCCACCTTGAGCAGGGACAGTCGCACCTGAAGCTCCTGTATTTCCTCGTCGCGCTCCGCGACCAGGGCTTCGCTTTCACCCAAATCCACTCGCAGGGTTTCGACCACGGCCCGAGTTTTGGTGAGCTCAACAGCCGTGCGCACTGCTTCCTGATTGTTGTAGGTCCACCAGCCGGCGACACCGGTCATGGCGGAGAGCAGGAGGATAACAGCGGCTCGGTACATGATGAATCAGGGCGGACTGGACGGCGCTGGAGCGTTTGAAGGCTCGGGAAGGGGGGGGTGTCTCCAGCCATAGGCGGGGAGGACGGCCACTTCTACGGATCGACTAGAACATCATTCTGCCGTTGCTAGCCCTGACTTTCGACCCTGGACGGAGTTCTGGGCCCACGAAAGAGCCCGCGGTTGCCGGAGAATCCTCCGGCAGCCGCGGGCATTGGCTGAAAGTCGAGTGCCTAGCTCTTCGTGCTCTGGAACATGTCCCGGCGCTCGGGCCAGGTCTTGTTGTCCGGATCGAGCTCGATGCAGCGCTC
>JBLIMI010000321.1:0-5190 GCA_047638655.1 Minisyncoccia bacterium
GGCGATGGTTTTTGTGCCGGCGGGAAGGGGGTACTGGCCCTCGGGCTCATCTTTTCCCCAGCCGCCATTCTCCCAATTGTTGCGCACAATGGCGTGGCCGGTGTGCTTGCCCGTTAGCAAGACGCAACGCGAAGGCGCGCAAACGGGGCTGCCCGAGTAGTGCTGAGTGAAGAGCATGCCGCGCGACGCAAGCCGATCGATGTGGGGCGTCTTGATCTTGGTTTGCCCATAGCAACCGACTTCGCCGTAGCCGAGATCATCGGCCAAGATGTAGATGATGTTGGGTTGTTTGGTCTCGCTGGAGGAAGCGCCTTCAGGTCCGGCGGCACAGGCGGTCAAAGCGAGAACAAGCAGGCAGGGCGTCTTTGTCATCATGGGCGCCATGGTATCGGTGGGGGGGCCGCAGACGAAGCTTGTGCTGATTCCTCACGAGGAAGCCGAGCTGTAGGACCGCAAGGCGCGCTTCCAGAACCAGGCCAGAAAGAGCAATCCGCCGACCGTGACGGCGCAAAGGTGCAGCAAAGTCCAGGCGTCGGCACCGTCGAAGAGTTGTTGCGCGGGACGTGATGCCACCAGGGACATGGGCAAAATGGAGACCAGGATTCGCCGCAAGTAGCCGTCGAAAATGCGTTCGGGACGTTCGCAGTACTTGGAAACGGAGAAGAAGAGCTCACCCAGGCCGCGGGCGGAGTGCATCCAGAAGACCGGAATCAAGAAAGCGATGTGCAGGATGAAATAGAGGACCATTCCGTTGAGGAGCAACAAAATGTAAAGGGCAATTCGGCCCGCGCCCAGGGGTTCGGAATAAGTCGCGAGCGCGTAAATGCAAATTCCTAGAGCTAGGAGCACATTCAGAAAGCTGTTGGCCGCGAACTCACGCAAGCTGATGAAGAACAACGACGAAACCGGCCGGACCAAGTAATAGTCCAGGTCGCCCTTGTTCACGAGGATGGGAAACATCCACATGTTGTTGGCGAAGATCGTCATGTGCAACGCGTCCACCAAGAAGAAGCCGCTGATGAAGATCAACGTTTGTCCAAGGTTCCAGCCGCCTAGTTCCTGAGTGTGGCCGTAGAGCACGGAGAAGAAACCAATCTGCGTCGCATAGAAGACCCCGTCCATGATGACGCGAAAGAAAAAATCAACGCGGAACTCCATGGCCTTGCTGAACGAAAAGCGCAGGAAGCTGATGTACAGCCGTAGATAGCGTCCCATCAGATGCCGACTCCGGTGTACTGCAACATGCCGCGTCGCCAAACCGCGCGCCAAGCCAGGCTGATCACTCCCAGCCAGAGCAAACTGACCACGAGCCCAGCAGCCCATTCCGCCGGTGGAATCCGTCCCATGAGCGTGTCGATCGGAAATCCGTACAGGTACCGAAATGGCAAGGCCGCCAGCCATGGACGGACAGCTTCAGGGAAGACATCCAGAGGAATCATCGCGCCCCCGAGGAATCTGCCCGCGAAGATGAGCATCACCACCAAGCTCCAGACATTGTCAGCCCAGAACCCCACGAGCTGCAGCAGCGTTGACATGGCGTAGTAAAGCGCGTTGGCTACGGCCAAGGAGATGAGCGTCAAGAGGATCGAAAGCGGCGCGATGCTGATCTCCTCGGGGTAGGGCATGAACGCGAGATAAACCCCCCACAGCAATGTCAGCTGAATCAAGCTGGGCAGCAACAGGCCGATGTGCTGGGCGTACTTCACCATTGCATAGGGCGCTGGAAACAGGAGGTAGCGAGTCAGCGCGCCCTCGTAGATGTCCTGGGCGACCTCGGTTGGGTTGTTGGGGCCCGTGACCAAGCGGCCCACCAAGATGGCGAGCGCATAATAGAGCACCATGCCTTCGAAGCTGTAGCCGCCGATGCGCTGCTCTGGCGCTTGGAAGATGGCGGCCCAGAGCAGGTACACCAGGGCAAAGCCAGCCAGGGAGCCTACCAGCGAATTGATCCAGAAGTCGGCTCGGTAGCTAAGCAGCTTGCGGGTTTCAATCGAGAGAATGCTGCGGAAGAGACGCGCGCGCATGGGGCTGGGATCGCGAGTTTAAACCCGCAAAGTCCCCTCCCGGAAGATCTGTTCGATGACCGTGCCGACCTCGACCTCCTCGATGGAGATGTCCGCAACAGGAAAGCACGACAGCAACCGTTGGGCGCTAGAAGTCACAGTTTCGCGGTCCACCTTTAGGCGCACATGGTCAGAATCCAGCTCGAGGACCTCTCCCGGCAGATTCTCCTTTTGAACGGATCCACTGGCGGCGCCGGGTTTGAAGCGGGCCGTCAGTATCTTGTGGGGCGAATAGCGGCGCATGACCTCATCCAACTCACCGTCGAAGACCAGCCGGCCATCTTGAATCAGCAGGATACGCTTGCAGAGTTGCTCGATGTCCTCCATGTAGTGACTGGTGAGGATCATGGCGGGGTTGTGTTCCTCGCGATAGCGCAGCAAGAATTCGCGGATGGCCCGTTGAGCCGTCAGGTCCAGGCCAATCGTCGGCTCATCGAGATAGACGACCTTGGGTGCGTGCAGCAAGGTGGAGACCAACTCCATCTTCATGCGTTCGCCCAGGGACAAGCGCCGGATCTGAGTGTGCAGTTCACCCGAGATACCCAGGGTCTCGGTCAGGTAGCCCAATCGTTCGCGGTAAAGATCATCCGGGATCCGATAGATTTCCTTCAAGAGCAGGAAGCAGTCCGCAGCCGGCAGGTCCCACCACAGCGAGGCTTTCTGCCCCATGATCAATGCGATCTGATGGCGCAGCGCATTGGATCGCTTCCAAGGCTCGTGCCCGAGTACGCGCGCTTCACCGCTGGTGGGATGGATGATGCCTGCCAGCATCTTCACCAGGGTCGTTTTGCCTGCACCGTTGGCCCCCACCAAGCCCACAATTTCTCCAGGCCCAATGTCAAAGCTGACGTCTTGCACCGCGTGCTTGGCGATGCGCTTGCGGTGGAACAGCGAGCGCACGGAGGCGGCCAGCCCGGGAGCCTTCTCGTGAACGTGGAAGGTCTTGCTCAGACCTTTGACATGGATCATGGGAGGCCGCTACTTGGCGAAGGTGTCGATGACTTCCGGCAAGGCGGCGAGCACCAGCTTCCCAACTCGCTCCAGACTCTGCTTTGAGCAATTGGCGACGACGTCTTCGGCCTGGTGCCAGTATTCATTGTCCCGTGGACCGAAGTGCAGGTCGATCAGGTCGATCGACGGGATCCCCAGTTGAATGAACATCTCGTGATCGTCTTCAACGGGATACGGAGTGCGCGAGAACAGGTCCGGGTCGCCTATGGCGATGGAGGTCTTGCGGAAGAGTTCCACCAGGCGCCGCGTGGAACTGCTGTCGTATTCCAGGTGCAGGTCCTTGTCGCCCACGAGGTCGAGATTGATCATGGCCTTGACGCGCTTGAGCGCACCCTTGCGCTTGTCGATTTGCTTCACGTGGTGCTTGGACCCATAGCGGTTGTCGGGGTCGATCCAGTCCGTGCGCGTGGCTTCCTCGCCGTCGAAGAAGACGAAGCGGTAGGTCAGGGGTGGCTGGGGTCCGTTCGCCAGGACACGCGCCAGCTCGAGCAAGAGTCCCGTGCTGGAGGCGCCATCATTCGCGCCGACGAATTCGAAGGGCAGAAGCTTGGTGTCGAAGTGCGAACCCAGCACGATCATGGGCGCGGGTTCACCGCTAGCACTCAAAGGTCCTTCCAGATCCGCGAAGATGTTCTCCATGGCGAGCACTCCAATGGGCGTGCTGGCCTGGAACGCTTCACGTACGGGCTTCAAGCCGTAGGAAGTGAGCTCGGACACCAGCAGGTCGCGCGTCTTGCGGTTGGCCTCGCTTCCGGAGGGCCGCGGGCCCAGTGCGACTTGCTTCAGCAATAAATTCCAGGCCCGTTCCGAGTCGATCGCCGGCACCGGGAGATCCGCGACCTGGGGTGTCGGAGCTTCGCCCTGGCAGGCGGAAAAGGCCAGTAAGAGGGTCAATAACATGGCAAGAGGGGCACGTCGCACGAGCTTCACGGGTTGCATGGCCGAATTCTAGCAGCTCCTTCCCGAGGAGCCAGACCCATCCGTGGGTCAGATGTCCCCCACGGGCTCAGGAAGCAGCGCAATCGTACCGATGAGGAAAGACGCCCACGTGAAGGGGCGATTTCCCCGCCAATCCGTCCTATAGACAGACCTAGGGGGCATCGGGGAGATCAAAAGCTGGAGTTACCTGACAATGCCTGAAAACGACCGCTCACTGCTGGACCTAGTCCAAATCGAGAACGAGGCCGAGCGCTTTAGTGCGCTGACCTGGGAAGGCTCCTTCGAGGAGTACCTACAGCTGGTGGATGAGAATCCCCTGTTGATTCGCAATGCCTGGCAACGGCTGTACGACATGATCCGCTCGCATGGATCTGAGGAGCCCGAATTTCCCGGGGCACCCCGGCGCTGGGGGTTGTTCCAGGATCCCTTAGGCGGCGGTCGTGACGCGATCTTTGGGCTGGACGAACCGATGAACAAGCTGGTGCAGGTCATTCGCGCCGGTGCTTGCGGGTTCGGTCCCGAACGCCGCGTGATTTTGCTGCACGGACCCGTGGGCAGTGCCAAGAGCACGGTCGCACGCTTGCTTAAGGAAGCCCTTGAGCATTACTCGAAGCAGGATGAGGGAGCCCTCTACACGTTCAGCTGGGATGTGGACGGGGAATTCACTCCTTCGCCCATGCATCAGGAACCGCTGCTACTCGTGCCGAAGGAGTCTCGCGCCCCGATTCTGGAAAGGCTCAACACGACGGCCCGGGCCGAGTACAGCCTGGGTGTCGAGGGTGATCTCGATCCCGTGAGCCGGTACTACTACAACCTGCTGATGGACCGTTACGAGGGTGATTGGCGCAAAGTCATCTCGCACATTCACGTCAAGCGCATTGTGCTTTCCGAAGCGGATCGCATCGGCATTGGCACCTTCCAGCCGAAGGACGAGAAGAACCAGGACTCCACCGAACTCACCGGAGACCTCAATTACCGCAAGATCGCCGAGTACGGCTCGGACTCGGATCCGCGTGCCTTCAACTTTGATGGCGAATTCAACGTGGCCAACCGTGGCATGCTCGAATTCGTCGAAGTCTTGAAACTGGATGTGGCGTTCCTCTACGACCTCTTGGGGGCCACCCAGGAGCACGCGATCAAGCCGCGCAAATTTGCTCAAACCTCCATCGATGAGGTC
>JBLIMI010000322.1:0-5178 GCA_047638655.1 Minisyncoccia bacterium
TCCCCCAACGGACGACGCGGCCCTCTACGAACGTTGGATCGGCCCCATTCCGATCGTGCGCGGCGAAGCCACCAATCTGAAGATGACCACCCAGGCCGACCTCGAAGTCGTTCGCGCATTGTTGCAGTTGCGCGCCACCCAAGCTGAACAGGCATGAGCCAGAACAAGATCCCTTACCGCGTGGGCCTCGGCTTTGACTTGCATCGTTTGGTCGCGGGCCGTCCGTGCATGTTGGGCGGTGTGCAGTTGCCCCACGACACGGGGCCCAGTGGCCATTCCGATGGCGATGCCGTTCTGCACGCCATCACTGACGCTATCCTCGGGGCTGCGGGCCTCGACGACATCGGAACCCTGTTTCCCGACACGGACCCCAAGTGGCAAGGGGCGAATAGCGCTCAGTTTCTCGAGGCCGCTCTGTTGGCCGCACGGGAGAAAGGCTGGCGAGTGGGCAACATCGACATCGTGATTGCCACGGAAGGTCCACGTATTGCACCGCACCGAGAGAGGATGCGCGCTCGCATCGCGGAGCTGACCGCCGTCACTCCGGACGAGATCAATGTGAAGGGCAAGACTCTGGAAGGAATGGGAGCCCTCGCAGCAGGCGCTGGAGTTGGAGTCCAGGCGGTCTGCTTGTTGTGGGATGCTGGCGGGGCCTAGCCGGGTTCCGAATCGCCGCCGTTCTCGTCACTCGGCTTGAACTGCGCCTGGTGCAATCCTGCGTACGCACCCTCTTTCGCCAGCAACTCCTCGTGGGATCCAATCTCAACGATACGTCCCCCCACCAACACGGCAATCCGGTTCGCTGTGCGAATTGTCGAGAGGCGGTGGGCGATGACCACCACCGTGCGACCTGCGCACAGGACATCGAGTGCCTCCTGCACCTTGACCTCGGTCTCCGTGTCGAGGGCACTGGTGGCCTCGTCGAGCAACAATAGAGGGGCTCCCTTTAGGATCGCGCGCGCAATTGTGATGCGCTGTCGCTGGCCACCGGACAGTCGCGCTCCCATATCGGCCACGTCGGTATCGTACTGATCCGGCAAGTCCATGATGAAGTCATGGATGTCCGCCGCACGCGCGGCTTCGTGAATCTCTTCGCGGGTCGCTCCTGGCTTGCCGTAGCCAATGTTCTGTTCGATGCTCGCGTGGAACAAGAACGGCGTCTGACCAACCATGGCGTAGTGGTCCGCCCAAGAGTCGAAGCTCACTTCCCGAAGGTCATGTCCGCCCGCCGTCAAGCGCCCCTCTACGGGATCTCGGAAGCGAGCCAACAGGTCGATCAAGGTGGACTTGCCACCGCCCGAAGCTCCCACAAGCGCGAGCGTTTCCCCCGGACGAATCTCCAGATCGATCCCATCCAACGCCAGACCATCCCCTTCAGGGTAATGGAACGAAACATGCTCCAGGCAAATGCCAGCGCCCAGCCCATCGAGCTCGTGGGCCCCCTTCGATTCGACAATGTCTTCAGGCACATCGAGCAGCTCCTGCAGCCGCTCGCTGGCGCCCACAGATTCCTGGACGCGCGTCCACATGCGCGTGGTCTTCTTGATGTTCGTGTACACGTTAGAGATCGCTAGGAAGAAGCCCAGCATGTCCCCCGCCGCCGCAGAGCCGCCGCCACCTTCGCGTATCTGCAACCACCCCACAAAAACCACAACTGCCCCCAGCCCCGCATGGGATATCACCAGGGTCAAGGAATTGGTCAGGGAGATGGCCTTCACCATCTTCATCGACTCGGTCACGTATTCGGTGTTGATGCGAGCAAAATTGTCGAGCTCTCGCTTCTCAGCCCGGAAAGCCTTGACCGTCCGGATGCCCTGAAACATCTGGCTCAACACCTGCACCGATGCACCCAATTTGTTCAGGCTGCGGGCGGACCCTTTTCGGACCTTCTTCGACAACAAGCTCACGGGCAAAATCACGAGCGGCAAACCGATCAACATCGCCAGCGTCGCCTTCGGAGCCAACATGAATGCGTAGCCCAATGACGCGACGGCCGACAGCGGTTCGAAGATCAGGTTGCGAAAGCCCTCGTTCAACACGGCCAAAGTGTTGCCCACATCGGCACTGATGCGGCTCAACACGTCGCCGAGCTTGCGCGAGTCGTGGTAACGCATGGAGAGCCGCATCAAGTGCGAAGCCAACTTCATGCGCAAGTCCACGACCATCAGCAACGCGACCTTGCGCGACATCCACGTGAACGCGTACTGGAAAGAGGCGGAGAAGATGGCGATCGCGAACACAAGCCAGCCGACGCGATACAGCGCTTCCATGCGGTCTGCATCCGTGCTCGGGTGCAACGTTCCCACGAGCAGCCGGGTCACGTCCTCTTTCAACCCCTGCGTGAATTGAAACAGGGAACCGCCAGAGATCGCCGCGGCCTCCTTCGCATCGCCCATGGGACCGAAGATCGCCTCGAAAGCCGGCGACAACAGCAGCAGCACAGAACGTTCCCCAATCGCGGCCAGGCCGCCAAAGAAGAAGATCAGGGAGATGCCCACTGCGTGGCGCCGGGCGAATGGCCACAGCAAGAGCCAAGTTGTGCGTACGTCGGCTTTCATCGGCCGCGAATCATCTAGCAAGGACCCGCCGGAGTCCACCCCAGGGCTCAGAGAGTCTGCAAGAACTCCGCCAGGGCTGCCGCGGTGAGTTCGTTGCCGCGGGCATTGAAGTGCGTGTCCTGGGCGTGATAGAGGTGCCGCTTACCATCCCCGAGGGGCTGCGCAGCACGCAGAACCGGCAAGAGGTCCAAGAACGGGAATTCCTGCTCCCCTAGCCAGGCCCCCAGCAGACGTTGTGCGCGGTCTCGCTCCAGGGGTCGCCCAGCCGCGGTGCTGACCACCTTCCAGAGCTCGTCCTCGACCTGAAACTCATCGGGGATGATCATCACTGCCACCGGAATGTCACCCGCTGCTTCGCGAGCCGCCAGCAGGGAGCTGCGTAGTAGATCCAGTGAAACCGGATCTTGAGCACAAATGTCAATGGCGCGCCCCACCTCCAAGCGCAAGAAGGTTTCCGTCGAGAGGCTCTCCTGCTCGAGGCTAGGATCGGCTACAAACGGAAATTGTTGCGCCGCTTGGACGCGATTCATTTTTGCAAGCGGTTGTGCTGCCGTGCTTGTTCCGGCTTCGGCGCCGATGCTCCGCACTCTCTGATGCTCCTCTGCAACTCGCGCCATGCGCTCGGGCAACACGAACAACAACACCTGATCCCGCTGCAACCATCCACGCAAGCCCGCATCGGGTAAGTCGCTCAACACGTCTTCCACGCTCAAGTCGTTGCCGACAAAGAGGCTGATCAACACCACGTCCGGAGCCAACGGCAGGGCTTCCTCCACGACCAGGCTCAAGTACTCGGGCGGCCCGACGCCGGGTACGCCCATGTTGTCGAGTTGCATTTGGGTCAGCTCCTCAGTGATGGTCGTGTAGTGCCATGCGTGGGGCACCGTCCCGACGCCAAAGGAATCCCCCACGACGGCCACACGCTTCGGTCCGGAGGCGTCCGTGCGCCGGAAGAACTCCTCGTCATAGAATCCTCGACTGTTGCAAGCGAAGCCGAAGCGCACTTCACCCGGCTCACAACGAAAACGCTGGACAAGTTCTGCCGGTCCCCCACCCACGCGTGCAAAGAGTGGCGAGGGCGCACTCGACGCATAGACCCGCAGACCGAGTTCCAGGCCCAACGCTCCTGTGCAAAGGCTGAACAGGACCACATCCACCAGTACCAGCCTTTTTGGAAAGCGCCCCCTCGCCCAGCCATGCAGTAACGAGACCGAGGCCAAACCACCCCCGGCCAATCCCAGAGCCAGGTCGAACCACAACCGTTGAAAAGTCGGGATGAACACCAGGAACAGCAACCAAGACAGCACGCACACGACCAGCGCCCAGCGCAAGGCCGCACCCCATCCCAGCCCCGTGCTCCCACGACGCAGCCTGCCCAACTCCAACATCAAAGCAGCCAGGCCGAGCACAAGCTCCACCAGCAGCGCGACTCCCAAACTCATGTGTGTGGGCCCGAGCACGAGTTGCAGGGGTAGTGAGTTGCCGAGAAAGAGGAACAGAGCGCGCAATCCAAGCAGCACGGCAACTCCCGGCAACAACAATCCAGGCAGTGCCCGGCGCCAATCCACGTTCACTGTCGCCAGCACTTCAGTTGCCTCCCTGAATCGCGGCGATTGCGCGTTGTGCTGTTTCCTGTAGGGCTGCATCCGGCGACTTGGCAGCCGCCTGCAACGCGGGCAAGGCAGCGCGCGCGCGAGGACCATACTTCCCGAGCAAGAAGGCGCCGAAGCTCTGTAGGCGCGCGTCCGTTCCGCCCTGCAAGAGATCGGCCATGGCCGGCAACGCCGGATCGCCGATGGACAGCAGCACATCACCCAGGTCACCGACCAAGTGCATGCCCTTCCCGCGCAAGCACTCGACAATCGCCTGCGCCCCTTGGCCGCCACCGTTCAGCAGGGCGTTCATAATGGCGCCCTTGCGATCGAGGCTCATCAACTCGTCCGCCACCAACTCATCCAGCAAGAACGGCACCTCAAATGGCCCCACGTGGCTCAGTACCTGAGCGGCAGGTCTCTCCAAACCAAGATCCGAGCGATCGATCGTAGCCAGCAAGACTGGAAGCGCAACCCGAGCATGTTCCGGTGCTTGCAGGCCCAAACCGATAGCCGCCATACCACGTACAAACGGATCCTTGCTCGTTAGCTCCGCTTCCCACTCCCCATTCCCCTTGCCACAAGACAAGCAAGCCAACAACAAACAACCAGCAGGCAAGGTTCTCGCGAACCTTGCCTGCTGGCGTTTGTTTAGCGGATTGCGCCGGATTGGATCCGACTCCGATCTATTTGTCTTGGTCGCCCAAGCCGGCCATATCGAGAGCGCCGTGGGCGTACTCGATGAAGCTGATACGGACCCAGTCTTCCTGCAAGATCTCCAGGTGCTTCTCGTCATTGACGTTCAGCGGGCGCTGGGTGGGCAGGCGCTTCATCACCTTCACAAGGTACCAGCCGTCCGGTCCACGAATGGGGCCAGCGACACTACCTGCGGTCAGGCGGAAGAAGACTTCGTCCGTCAGCAATCCACCCTGAAGGAAGTTGGTGAAAGGGCTCTCGTTCATGAGCATGCGCATGTCGTTGCGCGTACGCTCACCGAAGCGACCACTCTTCTTGTAGCCGTGGTCGGA
>JBLIMI010000323.1:0-5177 GCA_047638655.1 Minisyncoccia bacterium
TCTTGCGTACCTGGGCTCCCGAGGCCCCGGGGAAGTAGGATCCGCATTCCGAATAGTGCAGATTAATGCCATGGGATCCCAAGTGATGAGTGGCTGGCTACGCAAGACCCTGCTGGTTGTCCTGGCTAGTTCTTGTGGCCAAGAAAAGCCGACCGGGCCTTGGCTTGTGCAGCGGCCCCCGAGCGACGCGGCCGCCGCCCTGGCGCGAGTGTCGACCGGTAACGTCTCGCGCAAGAACGGCGCTGGCAAGACCGTGGCCGTTCCACAGCAGCAGGCGCAAGGCGCTTTCGTGCTCTGGGAACACGGCCCGGGGACTGCGCAACTAACCATCGACGTCGCGGGACAAAGCAGCCCTTTGGTGGGGACTTCCGTTGGAACGACAGCCGTTGAGTCGACTGCCTGGCGACACTTGCGCGCGGATCTGCCGCAAGCCAGCGCAGGGGCGAGTCTGACGTACATGAGCCAAGACGAATCCGTGTTGCGCTCGCTGCCCCGCATCTACAGCCAGCGCGATCGGACTCCACGGCCGAGCGTGGTCTGGATCGTTCTGGACACGGTGCGCGCCGACTACCTCGGCTGCTACGGTCACGACCGACCGACCTCACCGCACATGGACAAGTTGGCCAGTCGCAGTTTGGTTTTCGAGCGAGCGATCAGTCCGGCGAGTTGGACCTTGCCTGCCATGACATCGATGTTGACCGGGCTCTATGGGGAGAGTCATGGGGTCTTGCACACGGAGCACCAACTGGACGGCAGCTACGTGAGCTTTGTCGAGGTGCTCGCTGCCGCGGGTTACACGACGGGCGCCGTGGTGTCCGGGACCTTCACCGATTCCATGTGGGGTTTTGATCAAGGATTTGACGAGTACGACGACTTGGGCATGGTCGTGGATGACCGTGACGGTGGGCAGGCGACTATCGAAGCCATGGAGCAAGGCGCCCACAGGCGCGTGACTTCGCCCGAAGTGACAGATCGCGCCTTGCATTTCCTGGAACGGAATCAGGACAAGCGCTTTTTTCTGATGGCTCATTACTTTGACCCTCACCAGGACTTTGTAGAACACAAAGGGGTCAGCGAACGCTTTGGTCCGCGACCCGCTGCATCCAAGGCATTTGGCAATCTGGATCCGGATCGAGCGGCAACCGCGCGCCTACGTGGGTTGTATGAGGGCGAGATCGCGTTCACCGATCATCACCTGGGGCGCCTACTGGAGCGCTTGCAGGAGCCCCCGTTTGGAGGCAATGTTGTGATTGTGATCACCTCAGATCACGGCGAAGAGTTCTATGAACGTCAGTGGCTTGGCCACGGGAACTCGCTCTTCAATGAACTCGTGCATGTGCCTCTCTTGGTGCACGTGCCGGGTGTGGAAGCGCGCCGGGTGAAGACTCCGGTGACGACTCTCGACTTGGCGCCGACTCTGCTCGAGCTTTGCGCCATTGGCAACGAGTTTGGTCAGGGGCGCTCCCTGGTCGAACTGTTTGAGCAGGAGGCCCAGGAGAGTCCGCGCTCCATCTACTCGAGCCTTTTCCAGTCGATCGCACCGGAGTCAGGCGATATCAGCCCTCAAATCGGCTTTCGCGTCGATCGAAAGAACTCTGCTGCGGTCAAAGACGAGCGCTTGAGTGCCATGGGGGAGTTGCTCTTTGACTGGGAACAGGATCCGGCTCAGGAACGCAACTTGGGCCGCACCCAGCCGGCCCGAGCCCGAAAGTTGCTCGAGAAGTATGAACGGGAGCGCCCGAGGTTGGTTGAATTGCAAGGCCAGCCCGGTCAACTCGAGTTCTCCGAAGATGTGCTGAAGGCCCTGCATGGCCTGGGCTACGCCGGCGAGGGGAAAGACGAAGACTAATTGCCTAGATCGAAAGTCATGCCATCTTGGGCCACGTGCATGTGAGCGGCACGCACTTGTTGCGCGGCGCTGCTCGTTGGAGAGCAAGCTGGATTCGAATGATTGAGGTGCGTGAAGTGCACCTTGTTCCGTTCGCTCTGAGCTAGCGTTGAGAAGCGTTCGATCGATTCGACGATGAAGGGGTGGGGGATCTCGGCGAGCGCGCGTCCTGGAACTTCACCGGGGCCGAAGAAAGTGGCATCGAGCAGGGCGATGTCGACTTGCTGGATGACGCTCTCGATCGGGATGTCCCAGCGTTCCCACTTGTCGATGTCGGGTAGGAAGAGCAGAGAACGGCCGGGACCCTCGATGATGAAGGCCAGGGTGTCGCTGAACTCCTTGCGGTGAGGAACGCGCAGGGAACGCACTCGAAGGTCGGGCGCAAGTTGCACCGGGTGACCGGGTTCGATCCGTTCGAGTTGCAAGATGTCGCGCTCAACCAGCAAGCTCCAGGGCCCATTGTTGGTGAGGAAATGGTCCATTTTCGGAGTGCAATAGGTAGGCACGTCCTTGGCTCCATAGACCTCCGGTCCCAGGAAGCTGAGACCGGTGTAATGCCCCATGTGAGCGTGGGTCAGGAAGATTCCATCGACGATGGGCGGGCGTGCCCCTTCGAGTTGGCGGCTTCGGGGGTGGCCCTGCATGGCTTCCACTTGGCGCGGAAGGTCTGGGGTGGCATCGAAGAGCCAGCGTTTCCCACTGCGCGGGTCCACCAGCAAAATGGAGCTGACGAGCCGCGCATGACTCGGATCTTTGCGCGCCAATTGGCAATTATCGCCTTTGCATGCTAATTGCGGAAGGCCGCCATCTTGGGCCGTGCCGAGCACCAGCACGTAAGGCTGGTCGATTGGCGGTGCATCTTGTTGGGGCGGGCTTGCGCAAGAGAATCCGAGAACAGCAGCGATGAAGAAGGAACGGAGCATGCACAGCCTCCGGGCTATTTTGCAGGGGGTACGGTCGCGAGTGGATCGGCGCTGGCTGGGCCGCTTGGATAAGCGCGCAAGAGACAAATGCGGTGCATGAAGCGTCGCTGAGGGTGTTGCTCCAGTTGGGCGTGCACCCGTGGGCCGAGAATGGTTCCGAGGACGTGTTGCGCCTGGGCCTCCGTCTCGAATTCCATACGCGTCTCCATGTCGCTCACGAGTTCGAAGGCGTGCTCTGCCAACAGCGGCTCAACTTCCACCGGACAGTCGAGGCCGGACCGTCGCCGAAGGTCCTGAAACTCGTCGTCCCAATGGTTTTCAAGCAGCCACAAGGCACCACCGGGTCTCAGCACGCGGGCGGTTTCGGCCAGCACTTGCACGCGCGTCTTGGGGCGCAGATTGGCGAAGACGAAGCCGGCAAACGCGCATTCCATACTGGCACTCGCCAGCGGGAGGGCCTGGCCCTTTGCGTGCAGCCAGTGAGTGTTGTTGTTCGTTTCACTAGCGGCCAAAGCCAGCATGCCGCCGCGGGGTTCGATGGCGATGTGCAGCCGCGAACCACGACCGAGCTCCCGCGACCAACGGCCTGTCCCACAACCGAGCTCAAGCAAAGACCCGCGCCCGAGAACTTCGGGTGCCATGAGCTCCGCCGAGAGCTTGTTGTCGCGGTCCTCGGCGCGGCTAAAGGTGTCGAACACCTCCGGTTGATCCCGGTACACCTCTGGCCAGCGTTCACCTTGGGGATCCCGGGCCATGGTGTTCCTCAATCGCGCGCGATGGCGGCTTCGAGACGAGCGATGGCTTCCGCCACGCCGCGGGCACCGGGAAGCAAGACTTCGGCCTGCTTGTAGTTCATGAGGCTTTTCTTCAGTTCCCCGGTCTGCTCGTAAGCGAGCCCCAAGCAAACCCGGGATTGTTGGTGCTGGGGGCTGCGTAGGAGGGCTTGTTCCAGTGGATCGATCGCTTCATAAAAGCGCCCCATGGCCACCATGGAAAGGCCCAGGTTTTGCAGGGAGTAGATGTCTTCCGGATTGGTGCTGATGATTTCCAGCAGCAGTGGAATGGCACGTTCGTGCATGCCCGCGCCAACCAGTCCAATGGCGAGGCTGGACTTGGCGTAGACATCCGCCTGCGTGACCGGCGAGAGCAAGTCGGAAGGATCCAGCGGATCGGGCAGGATCTTTGAATCCTGTCCAGCGGCGACATAGCCCAGAGCATTGAGATCGCGAATCTGTTGCGGCGTGAGATCCACGTCGCCCCCGGCTTGCAAGCGGGGCAGACGTGAGAGCTCTCGGATGGCATCGGTGTAGCGCGAAACGTCCATGGCCCCGTCCGCCAGCAGGTTGACTTCTTCCTTGGGGTCTTTGGCGAGGTGATAGAACTCGGGCTCCGAACTGTGCAGGTACTTGCCATCACTGTCGAGCCAGCCCGAGATCGGACTCCAGCCGTAGCTCAAGTAGCCGGAGTAGGATTCCATGTAGACCCCGCGGTCCTCGGGAACGCTGTTGCTCGCGAGGCTGATTCCGTCCGCATCGGCGGCCGTGCCGAGGCCGAGTTCCTCCAGGAACGTGGGGAAGAGGTCCACCACGCTCACGTTTTCTTGGGTGCGGGTTCCGGCGCGCCGGCCATCGGGAAAACGGAGCAAGAAAGGCACTCGCACGGTGGCGTCGTAACAAAACACTGCATGAGTGGGTTCGCCGTGGGCCTGGAAGGCTTCTCCGTGATCGGCGACTACGGCCAGGGTCAGCTTGTCGAGCCCGACCACTTCGGCCAGTCCGTCGATCAAGCGACCGATGTCGTGGTCCATGGCAGCGACTTCAGCGAAGTACTCGTTGCCGCCCGCCTTGCGCATGAATTCGGCGGGGGGTGCATAGGGCAAGTGAGGATTGAAGTAGTGAATCCACAAGAAGAAAGGCCGTTGCTGGTCGCGGGTACGCAGCCAATTCAGGGCCTGATTGGTGACTGTCTTGGAGCTGCGGCCTTCCACATGGGCTCTTGACGTATTCGCGGTATCGGCTGGCTGGTCGTACACGTCGAAGCCCTGATCGAGGCCATAGCGCGCAAAGAGCACCGGAGCAGATACGAAGGCGGCCGTCTGGAAGCCACTCTCACTCGCTCGTTCCGCCAGCGTTTCCGCACTGAGGGAGAGCTTCATGATTCCGTTCTCGCGCACTCCGTGCCGCAGGGGATAGAGCCCCGTCAACATGGAGGTGTGGGCCGGCAGGGTGATTGGCGCCACGGTGTGCGCGTTGTCGAAGATGACGCTCTCTGTGGCCAAGGCCTTAAGTCGCGGGGTTAAACCCCGGTCTTTGCCATAGATGTCAAGCGCGCCTGCGTTGGTGGTGTCCATCGTGATCAGGACGCCG
>JBLIMI010000324.1:0-5168 GCA_047638655.1 Minisyncoccia bacterium
AAGCGGAATTGACTATGCCCGGCACCACGGAGTACGCCGGATTGGGTTCTGCGGTGGCGCTTGCCGGAGAGCGCGCGCTTGTGACGGCTCCTTCGCATGCATCCTCCACTGGACGTGCAGGCATTTGGGAACGCAACGGTGGGGCTTGGCCTCTGGTTGCTGAGCTGATTCCGGCGTCGACGCTTCTGCCGTTCGACCGTTTTGGACTCTCTGCGGACCTGAAGGGCGCTGTGGCTCTGGTGGGAGCTCCCTTCCAAACCGGTACGGATCTCGAGTCCGGCGTGTGCTACATCTTCCGTGAGTCTGCCGGGAGCTGGGTTGAGGAGAAGGTGCTCGTGCCGCTGGATGGGAAGCTGGAGGATCGCTTTGGTCTTGGCGTGGCGCTGTCTGCAGACCAGGCCATGGTGGGCGCCCCCAACGACAACATTGGACCCACGGCGGATCGGGGATCGGTCTATGTGTACACCCAACAGCAGACCACGGGCACGCCGTACTGCATGGGCAACAATCAAGCTCCTTGTCCCTGCGGCAATGTCGGCGGCCCCGACACGGGCTGTGCCAACTCCACTGCACTCGGTGCCTTTCTAGTTGGCACCGGCGTGCCTGCGGTGGGGGCGGACACGTTTCAGCTCTACGTGGAGCAGTGCCCGGCCCACGTCACCGGACTCTTCTTCAGCGCGCCAAACTCCAGCCCAGGTTTTGCCTTCGGAGATGGAATGTTGTGCGTGGGGGGAGCAATCACTCGCTTGGGCATTGTCTCCACGAGCTCGACGGGAATCGCTCACTCCATGGGCAGCTTGTCGCTCAAGGAAGGGCTTCTCGGTGGGGAATTGCGTAACTACCAGTATTGGTACCGGGACACCTCCGGGCCCTGCGGTAGTGGTTTCAACACCACCAATGGCCTCAGCGTGCAGTGGTGATCGGGCAGGGATGCCGGGGCGAGTGAAGGACCAGGCTTTGGGGTCTTGTTTGGGGAGGGCGCGGCCTCTACCCTAACAAGCGCCGAACCAAGCCATGAGAAACACCCCAGAGTCTGCACCCAATTCCCCTCCGCCCCATCGTTCGCCTCCGGCCACCGGGGGTGAGCGCTTGAAGCGCCAGGGGGGCGATGCACGCGACTTGGCGGAGTCCTTGCGCGAGGATCCCGAGTTCCGTGATGCCTTGCAAGTCTGGCGCGAATTCCCTGCCCGTCCCGCACGCACCCGCCCCTTTCCTGAGAGACTCGACCCTCGACTGGTCAAGGTCATGGGGGACAAGGGCATTCACGAACTCTTCGAGCATCAAGCCCGGGCCATTGAGCACGCCCTCGATGGCAAAGACTTGTTGGTCGCGACGCCCACGGCTTCGGGCAAGACGCTCTGTTACAGCTTGCCCATTTTGCAGTCTCTGCTCGAGTCCAAAGGCTCCGCGCGGGCGTTGCTGCTGTTTCCGACCAAGGCGCTCTCCCAGGATCAATCCAGTTCCCTGACCTCTCTGGTGGAAGCACTCGAGCAGGACTGGCACGCCTACACCTACGACGGTGATACGCCGCCTTCTGTGCGCAGGAGCTTGCGTGAGCGGGGGCACATGATCCTGACCAATCCCTACATGCTGCACTCGGGGATCCTACCCAACCATTCCAAGTGGGCGGAACTGTTCCGCGACCTGCGTTACATCGTGATCGATGAAGTGCATACGCTCTCAGGAGTCTTTGGTTCCAGCGTGGCAAATGTGTTGCGACGTCTGTTGCGCATTGCGGCCCACTACGGCTCACACCCGACCTTCATCGGCTGTTCAGCGACCATCGCTAACGGGGCGCAACACGCGGAAACCCTCTTTGGCCGCAAACCAACGGTCATCGACGAGGACGCGTCCCCTTCGGGTATGCGTCTGTTCAGTATTTATAACCCGCCCATGCTCAATCCCGTGGCGGGTCTGCGGGCCAACGCCTTGGAGGAGGCGCGCAAGCTTGCGCGGCACTTGGTCGGGCCCAGTCACCAGACCATCTTCTTTTGTCGGCGGCGCACCGCGGTGGAGGTGCTGACGCGGTACTTGCGCGAAGCCGCATCTACTTTCGGTCTTGAACCCTCGGAGATTCGAGGGTACCGCGGAGGCTACTTGCCCCTGCTGCGGCGTGAGATTGAAGAGGACCTGCGGAGCGGCAAGGCCAAGGTCGTGGTCAGCACCAACGCCCTCGAGTTGGGGATCGACATCGGAAGCTTGGACGTGGCGGTCTTGGTGGGGTATCCGGGTTCGCAGGCCTCCTTCTGGCAACGGGCCGGAAGGGCCGGGCGCCGGGGCAAACCCAGTCTGTGTATCCAAATCGCCCAATCGGATCCTGTTGATCAGTACCTCGCGCGCCACCCCGATTACCTGTTCAGCGAGCCTCAGCAGAAATTGGCCCTGGATCCCAACAACCTAGTGATCCTTTCCGAACAGTTGAAGTGCGCCGCTTTCGAATTGCCCTTCCGCGAGGCAGAGATCCCCGGCCGCTTGGCAGACGAGTCCTTTGGGGACGTTCCCGATGCGGCCGAGGTGCTTGATTACCTGGCGGAAGAGTCGGGCATGTTGCTCAAGCGGGGGGGACGCTGGTTTTGGATGGCGGATGCCTATCCCGCCCAGAATGTTTCCCTCGACAGCGGCGAAGCGGACAACGTTTTGATCCTCGACTCGCAAACGGAAAAAGCCGTAGGTGAGATCGATCGTGAGTCCTCCATCACCAGCGTACACGAAGGGGCGATCTACCAGGTGGAAGGGGAGACGTGGATCGTGGAACGATTCGACTTCAAGAACCGTCGCGCTTACGTGAAACAGGTGGATACGGATTACTTCACCGATGCACAGGTGAACACCGATGTGCGAATCTTGCGTCTAGAGCAGTGCAGCACCCGTTCGCGCGCGGACGCCCCGGTGCTGCATCCGATTCTCCCCGAGGGCACGGAGAGCTTGGGTGAACCACAAACGTCCACGGATGGTGAGGACTGCGCCATCTGGCGCGGGGAAGTGCACGTCACGACTCTGGCCACCATGTTCAAGAAGATTCGTTTCTACACCCGGGAGAATGTAGGTGCCGGTGACATTTCCTTGCCCGCGGAAGAGTTGGACACGGAAGCTTGTGTGTTGACGCTCTCGGAAGAAACAGCAGCGGACCTCGGCTTGCACGGCGGCGACCGCGGTGCAGCATGGCACGGTGTGGGACACTTGGTGCGACGAGTGGCACCGCTCTATGTGCGCTGCCAGCCCAATGATCTGGGCATCTCTACGCAGGTCAAAGCTCCCCACTTCAAGCGCCCAGCACTGTTCCTCTACGATCGGGTTCAAGGAGGGGTTGGGCTGAGTGATCTACTCTTCCTCGGCCACCGGGAAGTGTTACGTGCGGCCCTGGCGGTGGCTCAGGGCTGTGCCTGTCGAAACGGTTGTCCGGCCTGCGTCGGTCCCGTGGAAGAAGTCGGACCTCTGGGCAAGGAAACCGCCGTGCGCATCCTCGGCCACTTGGTACGCGGACCCGACCTTTGCTCTGTGGACGTTCCGGAAGAGGAATCGCTCCTGGACTCCTCTGGGGCGTGAGCTTTCGCAATCGATTGCGCCGTTTGCGGCGCGAGGGAGTGCCCGAAGGTGCGCTGCCCGGAGTGGCAAGCTTCGACGAGGCCACTGGCGTTGCCCCCGCTACCGCGAAGCTTCCGCGACCGGACCTGGTGGACGAACGGGCCACCTGTGGGCTACCTGGCGCGCTCTCCAGCTTCGACGGTCCCCTCGGAAGTGGACTGGCCCGGGTTACCCGCTTCGAGGTGGATCACCTGCACGGACACTTTCAACTGCTCGAGGTGCAGCAGGCGTGCCCACAGGATTTCGCCCTACTCACCGGCGATGCGAGTCTGGCGCAACTCGATCTCGACGGAGTGGTGTACCTCGACACCGAGACCACGGGGCTCTCCGGTGGCACAGGGACCTACGTGTACATGGTGGGGCTGGGTCGTTTTGTTGCAGGGGGTGAGTGCAACTCAGGCACTGACGGCAGCGGCCGTCGGCACTTCGAAGTCTGGCAGGGGTTTCTCTCGGGACCGGAGGGGGAGGCCATTCTGCTGGCCGAGAGCGCCCGACGAATTCGCGAGTCGAGTGGCCTGGTGTCCTTCTTCGGCAAGTCGTTCGATCGTCATCGCTTGCAGGACAAGATGCAATTGTGCGGAGTGGAAGCACCCTTCGACGGGCTCGCTCACCTGGACCTGTATCACCCCTGCAAACGATTGTATGGCGGTGCTTACGAGGACGGTCGCTTGAAGACCATGGAGAGCGAATTATGTGGCCTGGTGCGCGAGGATGACTTGCCTGGCTCCCTAGCGCCGGCGGCCTGGTTTGACTTTCTCGCCGGCCGACCTCACTTGCTCGAGGGTGTCTTTCGCCACAACCTGGATGACGTGCTGAGTCTAGTGACCCTTGCCGCGCACCTGGGGCGTACGCGCCAGGAAGAGCGTGCCAGTGGCGCCGTTCTTTCCGGCCATGCGGCTACCCGGGCGGCTGGAATCGCCCGCTCTCTGGCCCTGGCGAAGCAGCGCGCTGCAGCCCTGCAGTGGCTCAATCTGGCCTTGGAACGGGGTGCAGAGCCCGCGAGCAAGCTCCAACGGGACCGGGCGGACCTCTTGCGACTCCAAGGCGATTCGGAGGCCGCGATCGACGCCTACAGCGAGTTGCTCAGGCAGCCTGAAGACGCACACAGCGTTCCTTGCTTGCTGGAGTTGGCGAAATTGCATGAACACGCACGTCGCGACGCCGCCTCGGCTCTTGGGTTCTGCAAGACAGCCCAGGCATTGCTCGACCGCAACCACTCGGGGCCCGAATACGCCAGGCTCGCCCGAGATTTGAACAAGCGCATGTCGCGCTTGCTCGCTCGCCAGAAAACCTAGGTCAGGGCCAGGTCCGTATCGACCAGGTCCTCGCGCACCAGGTTCAGCAATTTGAGCATCTCGGTCGCGGCCAGTGAGTGCTTACTGAGCGGACTCGTCAAGGAGCGATCCAACATGGACACTCCCGTGTCATGCAAGGCGATGGTGGTGATGGCTTCGGCGGCCTCGGCGACACAGCAGAGGTCGTGGTAGTCACCGGCTTCGAGCGGGTCGTGGTGGTAGCGAATACCTTGAACGAATGAATCCGGGAAACCCCAGCGCCGCACGATTCTCTCACCGCAGCTGGTG
>JBLIMI010000325.1:0-5162 GCA_047638655.1 Minisyncoccia bacterium
CCGCGAAAGCCAAACTCCTCGGTCGGAAGGCCCTGAACTCCGTTGCGACCATCGTGACACCCGACACGTTGATGCGCAGGCACCGTCGCCTGATCGCATCCAAGTGGACCTACCTTGCGAAGAAGCGCGAAGGCCGCCCAGGGTTGATGAAGAGCATCAAGGCTCTCATCGTCCGCATGGCCATGGAGAACTCGTCCTGGGGCTACTCACGCATCCAGGGCGAGCTTAAAGGCGTCGGGCACGCCGTTACTCGGACAACCGTCGCAAACGTCCTGAAGGAGAACGGGCTCAAGCCAGCGCCCGACAGGCCGTCCTCCTGGAAAAGCTTCCTGAAGGCTCACTGGGGCCAGATCGCAGCAACCGACTTTTTGTCTGTCGAGGTGTGGACTCCGAGAGGGCTGCTCACCTACTACGTCCTCTTCTTCATCGACTTGAAGAGCCGGGCCGTCACCATAGCCGGGATCACCACAAACCCGGACGAGTCGTTCATGGCCCGGGTGGCGCGGAACCTGACCGACGCAAGCTCTGGTTTCCTGAACTCCCACCGAGTGCTGATCTGCGACCGGGATACGAAGTTCCCGACGCGGTTCAGGAACACGCTCAAGGCGTCGGGCGTTCGCGTGGTGTTCACCCCCGTGATGGCTCCCAACTGCAACGCCTACGCCGAACGATTCGTGCTGTCGATCAAGTCGGAGTGCTTGAACAGGATGATCTTCTTTGGCGAAGCGTCACTGAGCCTGGCCGTGAAAAACTACATCGCGCATTACCACGGTGAGCGGGCGCACCAAGGGCTGGGGAACGAACGCATCCACGTGACGGCGGCAAGTGGTCGTGGTCCGGTGGAATGCGCGGAGCGACTTGGCGGTCTGCTCAAGCACTACCGCCGGGCAGCTTAAAGACGAGATTGGCGGCGAGACTGCGGGGGAGGTCCGCCTCGGGTTCCGGGGAATGCCCCATCGCAGAGATCCACGGCCATAACTTGGCGGCGAAATTCATCATATGTCCATGGGGCAGGCCAGCTTGGGCCACGATCCTGTTTTTGGACAAGACGGCCTGATGCTCGCCATCCGCAAGCTCATCCTGCGCATGGCAACCGAGAACGCAACATTGGGCTACTCGCGCATCCAGGGCGAGCTTGAGGAACTCGGCCACCGCGTCGGTCGATCCACCATTGCGCGTACGCTCAAGGCGGAGGGATTGAAGCCAGCCCCCGACCGCCCCACCTCCTGGCGCACCCCTCTCGATGCGCAATGGGGTCAGATTGCGGCCTGCGACTTCTTCACGACGGAAGTGTGGAGCGCGAAGGGACTCGTCACCTACTACACGCTCTTCGTGATCGACTTGAAGACGCGCGTGGTGGAGATCGCAGGTTCGACGCCGAATCCCAACGGTGCATGGATGGCGCAGATTGCACGAAACCTCACCGACCCGATCGACGACTTCCTCAAGCAGCACCGCTACCTGCTCTGCGATCGCGACTCGATTTTCAGTGCACACTGGAGAGCGGCACTGATGCGTGAGGGAGTTCGAGTCGTGCAGACCCCCTATCGTGCACCGAACGCGAACGCGTATGCCGAGCGATTCGTTAGGTCGATCAAGTCCGAGTGCCTGCGTCGGATGATCCTGTTCGGCGAACGTGGCCTGCAGCGGGCCCTTAACGAGTTCGTCGCGCACTACAACACCGAGCGGCCGCACCAAGGAGTCGGGAACCGGGTGCTGACCAGACGCAGCAAACCTCGGCCGGGGGTGACGACCGAGGTTCATTCGATAGATCGCCTGGGTGGCCTTTTGCGCCACTACAGGAGGTCGGCTTAACGATGGGACACGACGGGGATCGACTCAGGACGAACAGCTGTAGTGAGACACGCCACCGGTGTTGAAGAATTCACTTGGCTTCAGGCGGTCGTACTTGCTCTCCAGTTCAGATGATTGCTCGTTGTAGGGATTGCTGAACACCTGCTGTAGATCCTTGATCAGGCTGTAATCACCTTGCTCGGCTCGTTCATAAGCGGGTGCGATCAGCCATTCGCGCCAGGTGATCTTGGGATTGGTCCGTTTCATGGCTTCGGATGTCTCCCTGGGGTCGCCGTAGCCGGTGACCCGATCACGCCAGCGCTGCAGCCACTGCGTCCACTGGGCGTCAAGCTGCTCTGAGCTGGGCTTGTAGAAGCTCTCTTTCAAAGCAGAGAGTTGGTCTGGAACGTGAGACAGGCTCCGGAACAAGATCGTGTAGTCGGCTTTGGAGAGAACCATGAGCTGCAGCAGCTCGTTCACCAGCGTTGCCTCGTATGTGATCAGCCCGAGTTTTCTTGCCCACATGGCTTCGATCTCCTCGGTCATCGCTGCGGCGAAGCCGTCGCGGATCTGATCCAGCCTGGCCAGTGCCTCGGTCTTTCCTTCGAGCAATGGTCGGATGGCTCCCCAGAACATCTGATAGTTGGCCTCGGCAGCATTCGGTTGGTTGAAGAACGAGAAATGCTCGCCTCCTCCCGTCCAGGGCTGAAATCTGGGATCGAACAGTTCGCAGAATCCGAAGGGCCCGTAGTCGAGGGTGAACCCCCCCGCTGCGCAGTTGTCACTGTTGAAGTTTCCTTGGCAGTAGCCAACGCGTATCCAGTTGGCCACTAGAGATGTGAGCCGTCCACGGAACAACCGGGCCAGTTCGATCACCTGGTCAGTGAAGGAAAGGCTCGGATCAATCTCTTGTCGGTAGTTCCGCTCGATCAGGTGCTGCACGATCATCTGCAGTTCGATCAGCGCATCCGGATGTGCATCGCTGCGTACGCGACGGGCGAACAGCTCCAGCTGACCGACCCGCAGAAAGGACGGTGCCACACGGGTCGTGATTGCCGCAGGCGTATCTACGAGAATGTCGGGATCGAGTGACCCGGAATTCTGGCTGTACCAGGGACGGCGCACGGTTTCGGAGCCGGATACATACAGCGTCAGGGAGCGTGAGGTGGGAACCCCTAGGGCGTGCATGAATTCCTGCGCCAGAAACTCGCGCACGCTGGAACGGAGCACCGCCCGTCCATCGGCGCCACGGCAGTACGGCGTTGGCCCTCCGCCTTTCAATTGCATCTCCCAGCGTCTGCCATTGAAGAGACCTTCAAATACCGAAATGGCTCGCCCATCCCCATAGCCGTTTCCGGTACCAAACGGGCACTGCTGGTTGTACTCCCTGCCGTAGATCGACAGTGCATAACCGGTCGCCCAACCCTGCGGGCGCATTGGCTCTCGAGCCACGCTGATGTCACCGGAGAATAGACGGCGGAACTGTTCGTTGTGGGCCAGTTCATCGCTCAGGCCCAATTCGTTGAAGAGTGTGCGGCTGTGCGCGACGTACTCCGGAGCCGGAATCGGCATGGGGGTAACAGGCACGTAATGGCCGGAGAGCACTTGGCGGGGCCGGTGATCTTGGCCATCCCCAGTTGCCTCTGGATCCGCATGGAGTGAATCCATCAGCGAATAGTCAGCCCGTTGGGTGAATTCAGGGAAGGTGGATGTTGTCGTCACGGGTCTCTTGGGGTTGGGTCTTGCCCGGGCAAGCTCCTGAAGTGTAGCTCATCATACTGCCCTTTCCTGCCAGCCTGCTAGCAGCGGGGTACTTCGTTCATCGCCTGTGTGAGATCGATCGTATCCCCCTAGACTGCAAGGAGCTTACGACCAGCTTAGACCCCGGCGACCACAGCGAGTCTCAATTGAAGAAGGGACCCAAACGGAGACCGGCGTGCCCAAACGAGCAATGCGATCTCCACGGCCAGCGCGACCAAGGCAACATCGCCCTGCACGGCTTCTCCAAAGTGAAGTGGGGGAGGCGACGTCGGTATCGGTACAAGGAGTGCAGCAAGACCTTCGGCGCAACCGCGGGCACGCCCTACAAGCGCCTGCAACGACCTATGCGGACCTTTCACCGCGTGGCAGCCCTGAGAGGCGTTGGTGCAGAAAGCAATTTGGTTCAACAAGGCCCCCTCCATTGGCGAGTTCAGCGAGCGATTGCGACCGACTTTGGTCGCCCGCACTCTAGCATCCTGTTGAGGATCTTGCACCCAATCACGACCTCAGCCTTCTGCGCGGCTAGACCCCTGGCGTGGAGCTTGCCGCCGAGCATCGCCTTGTACCGATAAAAGGCGTTCTCCACCGTCCCCTGCCGATGGTATCCGGACTCCTTCTTCCATCGCCTGCGCCCGATCTTGTCTACCCGCCGTATCGTCCTGTCGCGCTCAGCAGACCGTGGGCCTCGCGGCGAGACTGAAGCGGATCGCGTTGGAGGCACCACGACTCGTCCTCCTCTGGATCGCGCTTGGTTGTAGATGGCGACCGTGTCGTAGGCCGCATCGCCAGTGACGCTGGCCAGCTCGCCTTTGGCCTTCTTGATGATCTCAAGCCCGGTCTTTGCGTCGTCGCCGGTGCTGTCTGTAAGCACTTGCGTAAGGATGTTGCCGTGCTGATCCACACCAAGATGGAGTTTGCGCCATCCTCGCTTTCCACGCCCACCGTGCTTGGCTGCGGCCCATTCGCCTTCTCCGACAATGGACAGCCCCGTGCTGTCGATGATCAAGTGGATGGGCTTGTTAGACACGATCGGGGCGAGCTTAGGGCGCAACGTTTGGCTCCGCCTCGACAGTGTCGTGTGATCGGGCACTTCCAAGGTGACGTCCATCAGTTCAAGCAACGAGCGCAGGAACCCCTCAGCCTGGCGGAGCGGTAGCTGGAACAACGGCCGAAGCGTCAGCGCCGTTTCGATGGCAAGGTCGGAGTACTTTTGCGGAGCTCCACGTCGGCCAGAGGGTCTTGCCTTCCATCCGTTGATGGCTTCTGGTGTCAACCAGAGGGTAAGGTCTCCCCTGTTAACGAGGGCCTGATCGTATTCTGCCCAGTTGGTTACGCGGTACCTAGTCTTGTACTTAGGGTGGACTCTTGAGTTCATCGCGAGCCGATCGACCGTTCGGACGCGCTGGCTTGAAAAGCAACCCTCCTGGGATCCTTAGGGGCGGATTAATGCACCAACGCCGCGCTACGCCTCAGCCTGCTGGGGCGTTGGTGCATAAAGAATGCGCTCGCAGGCATCAGGAGCAGCAGTTTTCAAGACCCAGCTTTGGATCGGTCGACAACCGAGGCATGAATTCCCGAGTCCACCCGAATCACAAGACTAGGTACCG
>JBLIMI010000326.1:0-5153 GCA_047638655.1 Minisyncoccia bacterium
TCGGGGCGTGTCGAGGCCAAGGCTTTCAGTGTCTACAACAACTTCACCAAGAGGTTTCGTGGAGCGGGAGACCCGAATCGGTCGTTCATCGATCCGGATCACGCAAGCTTCATGCCCGGCGTCAAGCCGGACAAGCAAACCACCAGTTGAGCCGGGGCAATTGGTGGATGGCGGATCAGTGATCCTTGTCCACGTAGCCCAGCTTGAGCAGCATCTCCATGGCTGCGTCTCCACCGCTCATCACGTTGGGGCGTACGGCCTCGCCACGGGCCAGCCAACGTTCGATTAGCTTTTGCAGCGCGATACAGCGATCGGGACTTACGAGCGCGACGTCTTGGGTAGCGCCAGGGTCTTGCGCGAGATCGAAGAGCGCGATGGCTTGATTCCCGTCGGGACCCTCTGGAACCCACAGGAAGAACTCGTGCTTGAGCCGCACGCCGTACATAGTCAAGTTTCGCCAGTGGGGGCCGTTGGCCCTCGGCCAAATGCCCTGGGTCGTCGAGACAAAGGCGGCTTCGCCGGCGGCTTCCGCGGTCGCGTCTGAGTCCAACAGGTTGAGGCCTTGCAGACCACCAACACCTTCCACGTCGAGTAGTTGCAAGACAGTGGGGGCCAGAAAGCGGTTCTCTACCCGGTCTTCCACGCGCCTGCCTGTGGGAACCAGGGGCCCAGCCATGACCAGCGGGATCCCCACGAGTTCGCGGTACAGCTGGGAACCGTGGTAGAGCAAGCCATGCTCAAGGAACTCCTCCCCGTGGTCCGCGGTGACGATGAAGATTGTCTTGTCGAGTTGCCCACGGGCCTCGATGTCCGCGATCAAACGCCCGATCTCACGATCTACGTCCCACACCGAAGCGTCGTAGAGTTCAGCGAGATAACGGTTCTGATCCGCAAGTTGTTCCGCGTTGAATTCCTGACCGTAGACCTTCTTGGCGAGCAGGGAGCGCAATCCCGCACGGCTAAAGCCTTCCGGCTGTGGGCCCACGAATTGTTCTTCCGCTTGGGCTGTGGGCCGGTAATCGTGAGGATCGATGAACTGCAGATAGAGCAAAAATCGCCACTCGGCCATCTCCTTCATCCAGGCCAGGGCATTGTCTATCAAGACATCGCCATGCTCCCATTCGTAAGATTGGAAGGCCTCGAAGCCTTGGTCGAAGGCTTTGCTCGAACTGATCAAAGGGTTGCACGAAAAACCGCCGGTGGTCCAACCCGCTCGTTGCAAGGCTTCGGCGAGGGTCGGCAATTCGTCGGCGAGGAAGCATGCCTGGTGACTGGTCACGCCGTGTTCGGCGGGGGTCAAGCCCGTGAGGATTGAGGCGGTCGAGGGCCAAGTCCAGGGCGCGGCCGAGTAGGCGCTCTCGAAGAGCGTGCCTCGCGCTGCCAGGGCGTCGATGTTGGGCGTCAGGCCGCGCTGATTTCCATAGCAGCCAAGTCGATCGAAGCGCAGCGTGTCCACCACGATCAGGACCACGTTGGGGGAATCGACGGTCGCTCGAGTGCGCGGCCTCTCCGAGTGTTCGACAATTTCTAACGATGCGAAGGCGGCGGGGGGCACACCCTTGCCGGCCACCAATTCCGTCTCTAGCAGGAAGCCGTCCAGTTCTGACATGTCGAGGGTCTTGCGCAACCAGACTTGCTGTTCCCGCGGGACATCCGGACCAAAGGCCAGAGTCTCGTCGAACAAGACCTTGTCCTTTGTGCTGAAGCGGAATCGCACTTGCCCGGAGTCTTCGCCAGAAAAGGCCGCCTGGTCATATCCGATGGCGAAACGCAATTGGTAGCCGTTGCCCAGGGAACCCAGACGGAATTGAACTTGAGCGGGGGGGGGCAGGAGCAATGCTGGCAAGGGACCCGAATCGCTGCCCGAGGAGGGCTGCGGCGCAATCGTTTCGACCAGGACAGGAGCCTCAGGGTTCTCGCTCAACACTTCCCGGAAGGACTCGCTCTGAACCAACGAAACCTGCACGCTTTCGAGAGGCATCATGGGGCCTTGTGGCGCGGACTCTCGGCAAGCCAGACACCACGAAGAGAGGACGGTGGCCAGGCAAAATATTATTCTCGATCGCCGCATCAAGAGAGACTAACCGGAACCCGACCATAACTCTCACTTCGTCAAGGGCTTGAGCTTGGCAACAACGGGGTTTGAGTCTGGCAGAGTCTTCATTTGCCCCCGGATTCCCCCCAGGCGCTAGCATGGAGCTAGCTGCCTCGTCCGAACTCATGGAAGTTGGCCCACCCCCCGGGGCCGGCTTGCCGCCAACCACACTCTACGCAAAGTCCCCATGCTGACTATTCGCACCCTGCGCTCCAGCCTCTTTGGAGCCCCGCTCCTGTTCAGTGTTGTTGCTGCGCCTTCGGCTCTCGCCCAGAGCACATTCATCAATTTTGAGACGCCCCACGTGCACCCACTGGAACTCATTGGTTCCAGCACCTTGGTGGCGGTCAACACGGCAGACGGCATGCTCGAGGTATTTGACATCCAGGCCGGCGTGCCCGTGCCCAGCGCGGCGATCGCCGTGGGAGTGGATCCGGTCAGCGTTCGAGCCCGCAGCGCTAGCGAAGTTTGGGTCGTCAATCAGGTCAGCGACTCGATCAGCATCGTGGATCTGAACACGGGCAACGTGGTTGCGACCCTGCAAACCGCGGACGAGCCCGCCGACGTTGTCTTCGCTGGCAGTCCGGAGCGCGCGTACGTCAGCTGCTCCCAGGCAAACCTGGTGCAGGTCTTCGATCCGCAGGCTCTCGGCCAAGCACCGGTGGAGATCGCCATCGATGGCGAAGACCCGCGCGCACTGGCGGTGAGCCTGGATGGTTCCAAAGTCTACGTGGCGATCTTTGAGTCGGGCAATGCCTCGACCATGCTCGGCGGCGGTCTTGAAAACGCAGCGCTCGCCTTCCCGCCCAATGTGGTCAACCACCCCTCCGGACCTCACTCAGGACAAAACCCGCCGCCGAACAATGGCGCCAATTTCGAACCGCCGGTCAATCCCGCCAATCCCGTAGCGCCGCCCGTCGGGCTGATCATCAAGAAGGACGCCGCCGGGCGTTGGGTTGACGATGCAGCGGGAGATTGGACATCGATGGTCTCGGGCCCCAACGCCGCGCTCTCGGGGCGCATTCCCGGATGGGACTTGCCCGACCGGGATGTGGCGATCATCGATACGGTGACGTTGAACGTGACCTACGGCAGCGGGCTGATGAACTTGGTGATGGCGATGAGCGTCAACCCGGGCACGGGGGACGTGACCGCCGTCGGCACGGATGGCATCAACCAGATTCGATTCGAGCCCAACCTCAACGGCACCTTCGGCCGGGTTCAAATCGGCATCATCGATGCTGCCGGTTCAAGCCAGGGGGTCTTCGATCTCAATGATCACCTGAACTATTCGAGCGGCAACGTTCCCCAGGTGGACCGTGACAAGTCCATCGGTGATCCGCGAGGGATCGTCTGGAACGCGGCGGGAAGCCGCGCGTACGTCTCGGGAATGGGCTCGAACAACGTGATCGTGCTCAGTGGAAGCGCCACGCGAGTTAATTCCGGCAGCACGATTGAGGTGGGGGAAGGGCCCACTGGGCTCGCCCTCGACGAAATCGCTGGCTTGCTGTTCGTGCTCAACAAGTTTGACAGTTCCATCTCGGTCATATCGACGACTACCGAAGCCGAGTTGACGCGGGTCTCGTTCCACGATGCTTCGCCAGCAGCGATTCAGATCGGGCGCAAGCACCTGTACAGCACACACGACAACTCCGGACTCGGGCAGGTTGCCTGCGCCACATGTCACGTGGACTCGCGCATGGACCGCCTGGCCTGGAACTTGGGCGATCCATCGGGGGACATGGCTGCTTTCCACGGCAACTGCTTGGACAATGGTTGTGAGGACTGGCACCCGATGAAAGGTCCGATGTTGACGCAGACCCTGCAGGACATCATTGGCAAGGAGCCCCATCACTGGCGCGGAGATCGTTCTGGCATTGAGGAATTTGCCGGCGCATTCGTGGGCTTGCAAGGAGACGACATCGAACCCGATGCCGTCGCCATGCAGGAGTTCGAGGACTTCCTGGCCACGATCCACTTTCCGCCCAACCCGTTCCGCAACTTTGACAACACATTGCCGACGGCCTTGCCCCTCGACGGGCACTTCACCATTGGCCGTTTCGCTCCGGCGGGCGCCCCGCTCGGTGTGGGAGATGCCGCTCGCGGTCTTCAAATCTACACCCCGCCGCGGACCCTCGATGGGCCTTTTGCCTGTGTAACATGCCACACCACTCCGACTGGCATGGGAACGGACTTCGTCTTGAGCGGTTTCCAATTTGTTCCCCAACCTCCCGGTCCGGATGGCGAGTTGCACCACGCCATGGTTTCGGTGGATGGATCGACGCAGCACACATTGAAGATCCCGCAACTGCGGAATCTCTACGAGCGCACGGGATTCAACACGACGCAGACATCCAACCGTGCGGGCTTCGGCTTCATTCACGACGGCAGTGTTGATTCCATCGAGCGCTTCGTTGGTGAGCCCATCTTCGAAGTGCAGTCGGACCAGGACATCGCTGACCTGACGGCATTCATGCTGGCCTTCTCTGGTTCGGACTTGCCCGAGGGATCCACCACGAACATCCTCTTCCCCCCTGGAACGGCGAGCCTTGACTCCCACGCCGCGGTGGGGGCTCAGCGCACCTTTGTGAACGGCGGAAGCCCCTCCGTCGAGGACTTGCAGTTCTTCGGCGACGTGATGGCCATGGCGGATGCAGCGGCTATCGCCGTGATTGTCAAAGGCATCAACGCTGGAGAAGCGCGCGGTTACACCTACGTGGGCGCTGGCAATTTCCAGTCCGACCGTGCCAACGAAGTCGTCGGCAACTTGACGCTGATTTCGGCGGGCGCGCCTGGGTCCGAGCTCACCATGACCGTTGTGGCAGTGGGCACAGAGTTCCGACTGGGCATCGATCGCGACGAAGATGGATTCTACGACCGCGACGAGATCGATGCGGGTAGCGACCCTGCTGACCCGTTCAGCACACCGGTCGGTCCTGGTTCGCTCTTTTGCTTTGGCGATGGACTTGGCAGCGCTTGCCCCTGCGGCAACGACGCCGTTGGCGGCGGTACGGGTTGCTTGAATTCAACGGGCAACGGTGCGCGTCTGGTGGGAGCG
>JBLIMI010000327.1:0-5130 GCA_047638655.1 Minisyncoccia bacterium
CTCGACCTTGTCACTCCCAATAACCAGAACTACATCTCCGTTCTGATCAATCGCCTCCCCTAGGTGGCCCCACCAACGGAGCCTCAACGCGCATCCGATCGAGGGCGTGGCTCTGCTGCGTAGCTCAGCGACGAGGGGTTCAGCGCTTCGGCGTGGCCTCTTCCGGCTCGGCCTTGGCCAGCGCTCCGGAGGGGTTGAGCAAATGGGTGGACATGCGTCCTGCGGACTCCACGTGGGCATCGGTCAGGGTGATGCGGGCCCCGGTGTCCGTCACGATGGTTACGGTTGCGCCTTCCTGTGAGAGCAACTTGCCGTAAAAGACACCGCCAGCCGTGCGCACGCGAACGCCGCGCAGACCGTTCAAGTCGTTTGAAGAATCGCCACCGAGAAGGGAGTCCCCTTCCGCATCGACGATGTGTTCCACGCGATCAATTTGGTAGGCCAGAAGAGCCATCTTGCCCAATTTGGTATCGATCCAGAGCTTGCGCTCGCCAACGGCGTAGAGCTTGCCTTCGAACACTTCGCCCGCTGCCAAGAGAACGCGCACCCGACCGACTCCGGGGGTCAGCCAACGCTTGGCGCCGGAGATCTCTGCCATTGGGATGTCCTTGCTGGGCCAAATACTCGCCAACTCGGCCACGGATGCGGTGCGCAGACCGGTCTCCGGCTGCGCGTTGACCGCGCTCGTGGTGTCCACGGAACCCGGCCCGGTCGGGACGGCGTTGGCGGGGTCAGGCGCCTTCCAATCCACGGCGATCGCGGGACTGCTCGGACTCACGACCTGGGGTCCAGGAGAGCCGATCGAGGTTGCTTGACCCGTGGATGCTCCTTGGGTGTTCAGCACGGGCACCGGTGAGGCCGCGCCGCCCGCCACGCGAGTTTCAGGCCTTGTATTCGTCTTGCTGGCCGGTCCGTTCTTGGTCACGCCTTGCAGGCGACCGCCTGTGGTGGTCGCGATGCCAACGGCCTTGGAAGCCTTGTTCGGGTTGACGACGGTCTCAGGACCGGCGGTCGGCGGCTGCGAGAGCATTTCGCCAGGGTTGTTCTCGCTGCCAGCGAGCTCCTCGGGCATCGCACTGGCCACTTCCTCAACCGTGAGCGCACCGGCCTCAAGCGCGCCCTTTGTGCTCGTCGTGTTTTCCGTCGAACCATTGTTCGAAGGAGTCCCTGCATGGTTCGTGGTCTCCGGATCTAGGCGAGCCACCATGGGCCGCACGGGGTCCTGACTGGAGCCACCCTTGTCCGCGAAGAATTTCGCTCCCACGGTGCCGGCGGCCACCGAAACCATCACCAAGATGGCGCGGCCGATCCAGGAACTTGAACTTTGTGTTGCGCCTTCGAGCACTTGCTCGCGGGAGGCTTCGGCGAAACTATCTTCCTCTTCGTCGGGATCTTCAGCGTGGTCGAATTCCATCAACCAGCTGGCGGATTCTTCATCCTCCCCTTCTTCTTCCATTCCATCGAACGACTCGTTCTCATCCAGCTCAAGCGAGCCATCAAACGCGTCGTTGTCAGCAAGGGCTTCCAGGCCCGAGAAATCTCCATCCTCAACAAACCTCTCGAGGGCATCGAGGTTCAAGCTCTCTTCACCCACAGCATCCATCGGGGGTGCTTGGCTCTCCAACACTTGGAATTCTTCTGGGTCCGGGCTGGTGAGCCCGGGGCCCTCATCGGGCTCGCCGGACTCAAGCGGGAGTTCGGCAGGCGGCGCGTTCAATCCCAGGAAATCCTCCCCCTGGGGAGACTCGGGGAATTCGACGTTGTCTCCAAGAGGAGAGCCGTGGCCTGAGGGGTCTTGTGACATTTCCGGAAAGGTGGTTCGCGCTTCGAAGGTTGGGTGCCCAGCCCGGGCCCAGGGCCACCCACGATCGGGTGAAATCAGAATCCTCGTCAGGATGCTGCCCACTTCATCGGCACAAGGGCGCCCTGGAGCTTTGGCCCACCTTGGAGAAATCCCCCCCCCGAACGCCCTTTTCCAGCCTTTTTGGCTTCTGGGGCCCCTACGGCCCCTCTCCGGATGGGGACAGAACCCCGAACTAACGCTTCTTTAGGATACGGTGGCCGCCTTGGCGCAGGGTCAGGCCCTCCGCATCCATGCGTTCGAGGATCGGAATCAGGTACTTGCGGCTCGTGCCCAGGACGTCTCGCAACTCCGGAATCACGAGCGGTCCGTTCCTCTCGCAGTTCTCGCGCACGGCCACGCGCGCTTGCTCCGCCAGTTCCGCGGTCAGATACAGGCCGTTCTGCAGGGGCACCAGTCGCCCGGCATCAACGAGCATGCCAAGCAAGGGGGTCAGCTTCTTGGCGCCCAACCCCAGGGCCGCACCCAACTCTTCTTCAGCGGGAGGTTGGAAGCCTGCGCCCCCCAGCCGAGTCTCGAGCTTCTCCACCAGCGCACGGGTCTCCTCATCCATGGCGACCTCGCGCCCTGCCAGTCGAATTTTGCCGCCAGCCTGGATTTCGATCCCACCGCGAGTGCGCTCCTCCTCCAGCAGGAAGTTCAAGAAGCCACTGTTGTAGTCCAGGTCCGTGCGCAGGTCGCGAACGTCCTGCACTTCACGCAGGGGATTCTTTTCGAACCAGGCTTCGAGGGCCGCGCGCACTTTGCTCAGCGCACGTTCGAGAGATTCGATGTGAATCCAGCGTTGAGTTTTCTCGTCGATCAACGCGGCCCCACGACTGGCGAGTTCCGTCAAGGTCTGGCGCACATCCTCCACCGGCTGCTTGACCTCGAGCGCCAATTCCTGGGGCGCACGCATGTCCTCGCCGCTGCGGGCCAAGACGACCTCGAGCAGGTCCTTCGGTGTATCGAGGCTTTGCTCTTGACGGCCCAATTCATCGAGCACGAAGCTTTTGAAGCGCTTCAGGCGATAGCGGCTCTCCTCAAGAATCTTGCCGCCCCCCAGGGTGAAGAGCGGTGATGCGAGACGCAGCACGAAGGAATCCCCTGGTGCGCACACGACCGCCTCCTCCAAGCGCAGCTGCACGAGCCCCGTCTCACCTGGCTTCAACTCCGGCGCGTCGAGCAAGATGACTTCGCCGATCGCTTCCATGGTCCCTGTGTGCAAGCGAATCGCCGAACGGTTCTTGAGGCTGTGGTCGAGATCGGCGAGTAGCGTCAAGCGCGCGCCGAGCAAGCGCGCCGCCCGAAAGTACCCGGGCACGGCGGCCACGCAACCGCGTCTCACTTCCTTGTGGGCCACGTCGGAGATGTTGATCGCCGTGGAATGGCCGGCGCATGCGGTTTCGGTCTTTTGCTTGTAAGCCTGCAGGCCTCTCACCTTGCCCCGTAATCCCCCCGGCAAAATTTCCAGGGTGTCCCCCAGCTTGACCGTGCCCGCCGTAGGAATTCCCGTGATGACGGTGCCAAAACCCTTGGAACTGAACACCCGTTGAATCGGCAGCCTAAAAACCCCCTCGTGGGATCGGGGTTCCACGGCAGCGGCAGCGGCGAATAGCGCCTCTTTGAAGGTGTCCATGCCTTGGCCAGAAACCGCCGAAATACGAAAGAGGGGCGCGTCCTCGAGAAAAGTTCCCGCCACGGACTCGCGCACGTCTTCCTCGGCCAGTTCCACCAACTCATCGTCGACGATGTCCACTTTGGTCAAAGCGATCAGCCCACGCTTCACGCCCAGGATGCCCATGATCGAGAGGTGCTCGCGGGTTTGAGGCATCACGCCGTCGTCGGCAGCCACGACCAGCACCACTAGGTCGATGCCCGAAGCCCCAGCGACCATGTTCTTGATGAAGCGCTCGTGCCCTGGCACGTCCACGATCCCCACCGTCCGCCCGTCCGGCATCTCCAGCGGAGCGAAGCCCAGGTCGATGGTCAACCCGCGCGCCTTCTCCTCCTTGAGACGGTCCGGATCGATACCGGTCAGGGTGCGCACCAGGGTGGACTTGCCGTGGTCGATGTGCCCCGCGGTGCCGATGACAATAGGCTGGATCTCCATGGGCAGCAGGGTACCAGGAGTTGGAATCGGATACCCTCTTCGCCCTATGGACCTGCCCTTCAAAGCCATGCGACCGTTCCTGCGACAGCAATTCGGACGCGATGTTTACCGTGTCGCCCTCGACGCCGGATCCACCTGCCCCAACCGTGACGGGTCGAAGGGCTTTGGTGGCTGCGTCTATTGTGACGTGGAGGGCTCGGGTACCGGAGAGTTGAAGTCGGGCACGGAGCTAGCCCAGCAGCTATCGGAAGGCCTCGCGCGCATTGCGAAGCGAGACGGCAATCCCGGCGTGATTGCCTACTTTCAGTCCTACTCAAATACCTACGTCGATCAGAAGCGGCTTGAAGAAGTGCTCTCGGTACTCGACGGACACCTGGAGGATCCAGTGGTGGCGGTCAGCATCGCCACGCGCCCGGACACCTTGCCTCCAAAAGCCCTGGAGACTCTCGCCAGGCTCAACGAGCGCGTGCCGGTCTGGCTCGAACTCGGCCTCGAAGTGGCCGACGACAAGCTACTCGACAAGATTCAACGCTATCACACGGTCGCGGACTTTCAGGACGCGGTCGACCGTGCGCGCTTGGTCGGTCTCGACGTCATCGGACACGCCATCCTCGGCCTCCCCGGCGATGGCCGTGAGGGTGCCCAGCGCACTGCGCAATACTTAGCCCAGAGCGGTGTCGCCGGCGTCAAGGTTCACAATTTGATGATCCTGCGCCGCACTCTACTGGAGAAGTGGTGGCGCGCCGGCGAGGTGGACGTGCTCGACGCAGAAACCTACGTGAACTGGCTGGCCGACTTCGTGGAGCGCCTGCACCCCGACCAAATCATCCACCGTTTGACCGGCGACGCCTCAGACGAGGAGCGCCTGGCGCCTCGCTGGGATGTCCCCACCAACGCCATCATCCACCGGCTGGTGAAGGAACTGGGCAAGCGCGGCACGCACCAAGGCAGTTTGTGCACGCCGGCACCCCTTCCCGTTCGTGATTCCGGCCTCTAGCCGACCAACGGACGACCCTGCCCGGCTAGCCTGCATTATTCATTAATGCTAGGGCAAGTACATGATCCGGTCGCAGCTCGAGCACTGGATGATCGCGTTGCCCCGGGCCAGTTGGATGGTCTTGTTGGGCGGGACCTGGATGTAGCAGCATTGACAAACACCGCCGTCGAGCATGGCCAA
>JBLIMI010000328.1:0-5108 GCA_047638655.1 Minisyncoccia bacterium
CGACTCTTCAAGGGCGCGGCTACTCTTGACACGGGCGGCGATCGGCAAGAGCGCGCTCTGCACCTCGACGCTGGATCCGTGAAGTCGGAATAGGCCGGCCAAGGCCTCACCGGCTGCTTCATCCGCAGTACCAAACTGGAATTCGGCGCGCAGGCTGCCTTGCATCGCCTGGAAGATCAGCGGTAAGCTTGGGGCAAGTTGCACGCCGCCGGCCAGGATCCAGTTCAAGGTTTGCGCAATCTCTTCAGCGCTTCCCTCTCGACCCTGAATCTCAATCAGACGGGCCACCAAGGAATCGGCAGCCTGGCGGGCAGCAAGGTCCGTGGAGTTTTTTTGCAACTCAATTGCGGAGGGCAATACAGCCGTCAGCCGACCCTTCGCGAGTTGCAGGAACGCCGAGCGGGCCCAGTCATCTTGGAGTTGCGGATAGTTGGAAACCAGTTCCTCCAACTCACTCTGATTGAGTTCGAACTTGGACAAGCTGGTCAGCGATGCCAATTGGACTCGTGCGTCCGGGTCGGATAGCCGGGCGCCCAAGGCCGCAGACAGGGTGGGGCCACGGTGTTCCGCGCTGACCTCTGCAGCGACTTTGGCCGCCGCGCGCCGCACATCCGCGTGCTCGTCCGTGAGGGCCTGCTGCAGTGTTGTGCTGTCCAAATTGCCGCTGTGGAGTGCAGCCCATAGAGCGCGGACACGAATGGCCGGAGTGCGTCCGTCGAGCGGCGGTAGTTCACTTGCCGGGACCTGACCTTCCCGAACGCCGCGCATGCGGCGCATGGCATTCCAAAAGTGTGTTCCGGCAGGCGGGGTAGCCAGCGCTTGCCTGTGCTGCACCCTCCAAATTCGACCATGGTGGCGATCCCGGTCCGGTCGCTTGGCTGCATTCGTGGGACCATGCTGCGGGCCTCGCGTGTCGTTGTGAACCGCCGCCTGGTTGTAGAAGTCCAAAACGTACATGGAACCGTCAGGTCCCGTGCGTGTCTGCACCGGTCGGAACCACGGATCGGTGGAGGCGAGGAATTCTTCTTGGCGGGGTTTGCTGGCCGTGTAGGTGGCCCCCGTTCGCTTGACGATGTCGCGGTGCACCAGGTTCACCGTAGGCTCGCAAACGAAGTGATTGCCCTCGTACTCTTGCGGCCAGACGCCACCCGAGTAGATCATCGAGCCCGACGCGGCGGTGAAGCCGCCCACAAAGTCGATTTGTACGTAGGGTGCTCGATCTGCTTTGGAAAGCCGGAAGACACCTCGGTGATCAACAATGTCACGCCAGGTGCGAACTCCGGGGAGGCGGCTAGCTCCCAGTTCGTGCTCCGAGAGCAAGACATGCCTCAGGTGCGAGCCATTGGCCATGGTGTAGAACAGTTCGCCACTTGGATCGAAGTCGAGTCCCCAGGTGTTCGAACCGTAGACGGAGTAGGGCTCAATGGCGGATCCATCTGGCTGGAAACGGAAGATGCCGTTGGGGATGTGCCCGTATCCGTTGCCCGTGCTTGACTGCTGAGCATTGAAGTGCGGGGAGTGGATGTCGCGCGAGGCATTGCCGCTGTATCCCTGGGTGCCGTAGATCCAACCGTCGAGACCCCACCTCAGATTGCTCATGACCGCGTGGGTGTCCCCGTAACCGAACCCTGTGTAGAGCACGATGCGTTCGTCGGCCACATCATCTTGATCGTTGTCTCGCAACCAGAGGATGTCCGGTGCCTGGGTCACGATGACACCGTTCCCGTGGAAGACAAAGCTGGTCACGAGATCGAGTCCACTGGCAAATGCCTTGGAAGTGTCCATCCGACCGTCCCCATTGGTGTCCTCGAGAATCGTGATCTCGTCGTGGGCTGCGACGCCGCTGAATTCTTGCTTGTAGGGGTAGCCCGGTGTTTGTGCGACCCACAGGCGCCCCTGCAAGTCCCAGTCAATGGAGATGGGGTTGACCACCAGTGGCTCCGCCGCCACCAAGTTGACCTCGAAGTCATCGTGCAACACGAGGGACTGTGCGGCGAGTTCCGGTGCTATAGGGCCACCCGGGGGGTAGCGAAGTTGCGCCAATTCGTTGGCGGCGGTGAAGGTGCTCACGTCTCGGCGCCCAGCCCAAGCAATGCCTCGCAAGAGCAGAGTGCGGAAAGCCGGGTGTGCAAAACTCGTGTGCTGGTGGCCTTGCAACGTAACGAAGACCCTTTGCTGTTCCTCGTCGACGACCCACATCTGCGGGGAGATGGAAAAGACATCGTGGAACCCGTTGGCCAAGACTTGGGCGTTGGGAGCCATGTGCAAGTCGTAGTAAATTTCATCATCCAGATCGAAGTGGGGGATTCCCCGGGTGATGGGGTGGGGGTCGCTGAAGTACAAACCCACCTTGCCTTCGAGCCACTTCGAGTGACCATGTTCCCAAGCACCGCCCGCTCGGGTTTTGAACCACTGAGAGTCTGTTCCGCAAACTCCATCATGGACCACGACTAGGCCCCCGCCCCGCTGTAGGAAGGAGTCAAAGTGCTCTCTCTCTGCGCCTTCGATGGTTCCCGCTTCTGCGGCGTACATGACCAGCACGTCGGTTGCGTCTAGCTCTTCCGTACTAGGAAAGTGCAAGCTGCCATTGACCACAGCTCCACGTTTCTGCAGCAGGGATGTCCACTCCTCAAGGAACCGAGGGTGATCGTGCTGCCCAGGGCCGTGGGTCTTCTCACCCGCGCGGATGTAGATGCGCAGGGGGCTTTCTGCTCCGCCCTGGGCATGGACCCATCCACAGGTCCAAAGTGAGATGAGAAGGAAGACAGGCAGGAATCGGGAGACGCGCTGAATCTTGACCATGGGCCTAGCTTACGCCATTGGTCTCATGATCTCGAACCGTTGGGGGGGGCTCCCCGAAAACTCTTAGCGCAGCCGGATCTCCAGTAGCAGCGGGCGGTGATCCGAAATGACCTTCTCATCGATCACGCGCAGGAAGGCATCCGTAACGATTGTTCCGTGGTGCACCCAGCAGAAATCAATTTCTCGGTCGGGGACGTCGGCTGGAAAGGTCAGCGGGTCGCCGGTCTTGGGGATCAGGGTCCAGTTCTGAACGAGGTACTCCATCACGACCGAACCTGGCTCCGAATTGAAGTCGCCCGCAAGAATGACGGGACAGTTGGCTTCTGCGAAGTGATCAGTCAGGACCGTCGCCTGTTGCATGCGCTCGATCTCGGTATTGTAAAGATGAATGCCGCAAACAATGAGTTCGCCCTGGGTGGTGGCGACGCGAATTCCGAGCGCTGTTCGTGGCTCGCTGCCATCGGGGAGCCGTAGGTTATGGCTATCGAGGATGGGGTGCCGACTGAGAACGGCCATGCCGTACTCGCCGCCCTGGTAGGGCATGAACGCACCAAAAGCAGAATACATGCCGCAGGCTTCGGCTAACCAAGCGGCTTGCTGGACACCGCCACTGCGACTGCACCCGTTATCGACTTCCTGCAAGGTCACGATGTCCGGATCAAAGCTCTGAATGAGCTGAGCGACGCGCTCGAGGTCCAGCTTCCCATCCATACCCAAGCCATGCTTGATGTTGTAGGCGAGTACGCGCAAGGGCCGCGCTTCCTGGACTGGGTCTTTGACGGTAGAACAGGCGGCGACAAGCACCAAAAGCAGGAGGGACCGGAGAGGCAGCATGAGGCTTACTCCGGGACGTGGACTAAGGTGTAATAGGCCGCCTCATGAAGCAGGGGGACGCCCTTCTCGGAACGAACGCCGAGGGCATGCAATTCATGGACGTAGCCTTCCCGCAATCCGCTCACAACAAGCTCGACGCTCAATCGATCCTTCGCCAACACCACCTCGATCAGTTCCAGAGTCTCCGTGTCGACCTCCGGACTTCCGTATGGGCTGTGCAGCAAGTAGGTGTAGCTCGAGAGCTCATAGGAGGCGGTCTCTCGCGCGCTCAGTGGGTCAACGGGCGCGGTGAACTCCAGTCGGAAGCCGCGCGGCGTCGCTGTCATTTCTTTGATCTCGAAGGGCAGTTTGCCATTCCATAGCAGACGTTCTAGCCCTTCAGTTTCGGTTCCCCGTGAACCCCAACCTCGATTGGTTTCACCAACGAACAGCGAATGATCCTGGCCCCAGGCGACTCGCAGGGTGCCGCACTGGAAGCCTTCTCGGAAGGGGTAGCAAGCACCTTGCCAGCGCCTCCGACCTTCTCCAGCGTGACCCGCATCAAGCTCGAGTGGTGCTGATCGGTGACGAACAATTGGCCGGCAAACGGACCAAACTTCCCATCGGTAGTGTCCCAGCACATACCAGCCGGCGACTGCCCCATTTTGTCATAGGGAAACCAAACGGCAGGCAACTTGAAAGTGGGATGAGACTCGGCGACAACCGGCATGGTCTTGCCGTCCGGGGGCGCGGGCGGTATCTCGTGGGGCCAGGCAGGTAAGTCACAGGACCCGATGCCCCAGGGGTGACCGTGGAAGTCGCCCGGTTCAAGGTGGGAGAGCTTGGAAGCGCCACACCACTCTCCCTGGTTGTCCGTGTAGAACATGTCGCCCCAGGGACTGTTGGCGAGTCCGGCTGGTGAGCGCAATCCGGAGCACTCTGGGATCATCGTGCCATCGAGTTGGATGCGCATGGCAAACCCGCGCCACTTCACATCGCCAAACGCGCCCTTGCCGAAAGGCTTGTTGGTCGTGATCCATAGATCACCATCGGGACCCAGTCGCGGACCGAAATTGTACTCGTGGTAATTGCCGCTGATGCGCCAGGCATCGCAAACGGTTTCGAGTTCATCCATTCGATCATCGCCATCCGTGTCGCGCATGCGCGACACTTCCCCGCGTTGCGTGCAATAGATCCAGCCATCGTGCGGGAGCAATCCCAACGGTTCCTGTAGACCATCGGTGTAGAGCGTGTACTTCACCCCTTTGCCATCGGCGGTGTAGGCATTGTCAAGGATCCAAACTTGACCACGGCGGGTGGCCACCATGGGGCGACCGTCTTCCAGGATCGCAAGCCCGCTGATCTCCAGAGGAGATCCTTCTGGTTCCACGAGCGTGACAATTTCGTAGTAGTCGGCTTCCACGGGCAAGGCAACTTCAGTGGGGGGAAGCTGAACGCAGCAAGCTGCCAGCGACAGGGAAATGATTACCATG
>JBLIMI010000329.1:0-5094 GCA_047638655.1 Minisyncoccia bacterium
TCGCGTGGGTCAGGTCCAGGTAGATGCCATAGGTGTCCCCTTCGGGCTCATACAAGGACGGGAGCCCGTCGTCCCCCAAGCCATAGTCCTCGCCCGCGGTGGCCTCGAAGTGTTGCCCGAGAAACTGGTAGAAGTTGTGCATCTCGAATCTCGTGGACTCGAGCAGCTCGAGCGCATCCATCCCGCTCGCCAGCCCGGGGAGAGGCCGCGGAGGAAGCTGCGCGCTCCGAACCCGAGCGTACTCCAGCGACGAGCGGGCCCACGCACTCACCGGGGTGCCCTCGCCATTGCTCGCACACGCTAGATTCGTGCTTCGAGCCTGCCACTCGTCTCCAGCCACCTGCGCCAGTAGCCCGCTGAAGAAGATGCGGGACCACAGCTGGTCCTTCCTCTTGTTCTTGTCCTCGTACTCCGTCTTCCTGGCCAAGGACCCGAGGTCCCTGGACACCGCCTCCCCGCGCAAGTATTTGGCGAAGAGCGCGTGCCACTCGACATCGGTCTCGAGGCGCTCGATCGCCGCGGTCCCGCCGCCGATCGCGCCCAGCCAGAGGGCCGCGTCCGGATTCTGCGGCACGGCGGCGAGCGCCAGGTTCAGATCCGCCCGAGCACCTTCCAGGTCATCGAGTTGGACCTTGGCGCGGGCCCTCGCAAAGTAGAGGGCGCTGGATTCATCCGCTGCTAGGCCCGCGGACTCGACCCCATCGAGCTCCTCGATGGCCACTGCGGGTTGTCCTTGACCCAGGTGCGCGAGGCCCCGTTCGAATTCTCCTCCCGGCTTGCCCTCCCGCGTCGGAGAGGAGACGCAAGCCGTGAGGATCAGGAGGCAGGAGGCCAGCGTGGCGACGCTTCGGGTGTTTCGCGGGAAATGCATTCGAACTCCAACCAGGGTAACGGATCCGCTCATCGAGCGGTGCGGGATGGAGTGAGTATAGGCCATTCGAGCCGCGGCCCCCGCTCACTACCCCAATCCAGTCCCGCATTCATAGCAGAAACGATTGGATAGGGGTGAGGTGTGCTGGAATTCCGGGCAGATCGCTAGCGTCGCTTCCAGTTTGCACCCCGTCTATAAACAGCGGGAAAAGAGCAGGCCGAGCACTGGAAACAGGATCCTCATGTGCAGCTTCTTTGAGGGTCCAAGCGATTCAAGCTGCGGCTCAATAGCGCCTTAAATTCTGGGAAGCCCCGTGGTCCTTGCCGAGTGGTGCTCGCACGACCAGGAGTCGGGCCATGTCGCGATTCGATTCCTGGACGTACAGCAGGCCAGCGGGGGCTGAACCGGTAGGGGCCCGAACCGCGAATACGGTCCCCGCACGAAGCGCGACGTTGAACAAAGGAGACCAATAGCCGACATGGCTGTCCTTGTCGATTTGGATTCCGACCGCCTCGACCAGCGCTACGAACTCCCTCGTGAGGTCCCCCGTGTTTTTCCAGTCAATGACCTGGGCGAGGCGCTGCATCTGCTGCTCAGATCCAGTCCCCAAGCGCATCAGGTTGCGCTCCCGGCGCGAACTGATGCCTATGAATTGATCGCGTTCCAATCCCAGGTCGAAACTGTCCGGCACATTCTCGCCGATCTCAAGGTCACTGAATTCTTCCCGGATGGCGAGGTCGCTGAATCGTACGTAGCGGTTCCAGACCTTCCCCGCCGGGCCGCCCGCGCTGAAGTCGATGAGTAGCTCGGTGGTCGGGAGATTTGGCTCGCCGCCCAACTCGATTCTTGCCGCTAGATCCGCCACCTTGTGGCACGCGGCCAGCTGCACTGCGAGCCTCGAGTTCCTCGGGACCTCTTCGTCGTCCCCGATTCGGCAGGAGACAGGCTTCAGCTCTGCGTCGCGCCCTTCATAGCTCAGGTCCAGAGCCTTCAGAGCCTCGTTCTCCATCCATTCGATCCTCAAGTGATAGAGACCGTCCGCTGAGGCTTGACGATCGATTTCGAACGCACCGGCGGCCGTCCCACCGGCGCGGAGGGCACCCACAAACGAGTTCGCGTAGGAAATCAGATAGAGATGGCTGGGCGCCTTCGCAACCTCGACCGTCGGCGCTTGCTCAGGACCCTTGCACGACGAATGGAAGAGCGCAAGCGTAAGCAGGAGGGTGGCCAGCCACCGGAAGGAAGCGAATGCACTGGTCATGGTGAGTGGGTGGCGAGATTGCATGTTCCCCACCCTACGTTGTTCAGACGGAGACAGCCACTGACTTCGATATGTCCGTTCCCCCCTTCCGATTCAGGAATGGACAAGTCCGCGTGGCCTCCATCCGCTGCGCTGGGGCGCGCTTCACATGCAGCTTGCCCATGAATTCCCCGATTCTCGGGCGACGATCGCCCCCATCAGCCCTGCGTCCCGGATGCCGATGGGCTCGCGATCCGCTCGGGATCCAGTCCAAAGCTCCGCCACTCCGCCTCCTCAAAGGGAGAGAACCAGCGCGCGCGGTACATGGCGTCCTTCCAGAGGGTCCGAAACAGACTCGCCTCGGGGGACCACCGGCCCAAGTTCAGTGCGTCGACCCGCTCCCGGAGTCTCCGGATGGCGCGTCCGACTTCCGCCCAGAGTGCTTTCTTCAGTTCGAACGATGCCAGCACATCGGTCCTGTCGACCCGGGCGAGGATTTCGGCGGAGTCGACCCCGTAGTACCTGGGATGCTCGCCCAGGAGCTCGACCATGCGCTGGACGCTTAAGGGGGCACAAAACCAATCACGAAACTCACCCATGATGAGCAGCGATTCCAGCTTCTGAAACCCCACTGGGTTCGTTCTCATCATTCCGTCGACGAAGTCCCCCCGTCGTTTCATCAAGCAGCCACCGAAGATCACGGGGTCGTTCAAGTTCGATGCGTTGGTCAGAATCGCTTCCCTGCGCTCCAATGCTCTGGCTCTCCCCTCGCTTGAAACGATGTCGTCGGGGCCGTAGAACGCGTGGCGCGGGGACTCCGTCACCAGGAGTGACTGATCGTATTCAGCGGCGAGGAGCGAGGCCACCCGGATCCACTCCGCCACGTTCACGGGCTCTTGAAACAGGGTGGGATCGATCACCTCCGAATCAGAAACCGCGCCGTCCCTGGTCTTGACCGCGATGGCGACGTGGTAGTTCCATCGGGTACGCTCCGACTTCGCGCGATTGAGGTAGACCGGGAACTGGCCGCCCGCGCTCGCTGGGTGAATCCAGATCTTCGAGACGTCATGGCCTCGTTCCTCCGCGATCTCGGCCATCAGGTCGGCCTTTGCCTCACAGCCGGTGTTGCTGGCTTCCCAAAAGAGTTTCGGGTGATTCACGCATGCGCGAAACAGGTCTCCGATGGCAGAGCGATTCATGGGTCAGTGGAACTTCTGGCGGTGCCGCATGGAGCGCGGGGGTGGAAGGGAGTGAGTATACGACCTCTGGCCCATGCCGCCGCGGGACGCCTGAGACTACAGGGCGTGCTGATGGACTGTGACGGGAGAAACACCCTGCGTTGCCCTTGGAGGATGGAACCCTCGCTTTTGGGAGCCCAGCCGAGGCAGACTTATGCACCAAAGCGAACAAAGGCTAGGATTCAACTTCCCGTTGCCTCGTCTCGCTCTCCAGTCAGCCCGAACTTCAACGACCAAAAATGAATCTCAACGACGCCTTTCACTTCCTTGGGCTCAATGAGCTTAGCACCGAGGACGAACGCTTTGCCGCGTATCAAGAGATGCGCGCGCGTTTGGAGGACAAACTTGTGAAGGCGCCCACCGAAGGCTTGAAGCAGAAGTACCAGGCCGGTTTGGTGCAAATGGATGAGGCTATTGAGGCGGTTGAAAATCAGGTTGATGAAAAAGACTTGCCGCCAATCGGTTCGCGTGCTGGAACCGTGCCTAGGCCCAACGTCCAAGAGTCCGCTGCGCTTCCCGAGCCTCCCGGGCAGGACGGGCCTCCACCGGGAGACAGCGCGCCAAGCCCGATCGAGGAAAGCGAACGCATCCCCGTCCATAGGTCCGTGTTCTGGGTCCTGTGCCTGGCGTCGCTGGCCGGAGCGACTTACTTCGGGAACGAAATCTGGGGCCAAGATCAGGGCGGCTGGAACTGGGTTGGGCTGCTCGGGCTGGGGTTCTTTGGATTGGCTTTTGGGATGGAGGCCACTCCCGACAAGAGTCACTCCACCCAGCCGACATCAAGCGAAATCGGTGCCCTGGTCCAACACACCCAGCAAGCGGGGGTTCTCCTCGCCGCCTCCACGTCGCTGATGTTCTTTTGGATCGCCACTTGGCTTGTCGACTCGCTCGCCGAGTTCAAACTCGTCGCCGGTTGCAGCGCCGCCGCCCTGTTTCTCTGGGGTTGCTACCGACTGCCTTCGGACGAGAGTTATGGGGAAGATAAGGAAAGGGTGGAGGCCTTGGCCTCGAACAACAAGTCTGTCGCGTTCGGTAAGACCGTTGTACTCTTGGCCGTTTGGGGTGCCCTCGTCTATGGGCTGGGCGCCCACAAGTGGACCGGCGAAACGGTCGTCGGAGCGTACGAGACGGCCAAGGGATGGGTGAGTGAATCGGTCGTGGATCCGAACACGGACACTCCGGGTACGGTCGATCTCGAAGCCACGGGCGGCGCGGTATCTAAATCAATCCGCTCGAATGCCGCCGCACCCACAAAGTCCTCACGGGCCATCGCCGGGGCCAACGGATCCGCGTCCAACCTCTACACCGTTTTTCGGGCCGGCCATGAACGCGGTTTTGATGATGTGGCGGAAGCCGATCAAGATGCCTTCGCCGCCGCCATTCTGAATGACGACCGAAACTTCGGCGAACGCGACACAGTCTGGACCTACCAGTCGACGGTGATCGAGATTCCGTTCCGAGTGAGCACCCAGAAACCCGGCACCGATCTAGGCAACATCAACCAAGCCATGGTCAACGTGCACCAGGCGAGCCAAGTCATGGAGTCTAAGGACAGGGACAAGATCAAGAGCTGGGAATGGAAAGTGCTGCGCAAGAAGGAAGTCGACGAGTTCAACATCGTGCGCTATTTCTGGACCAGGGAAGCCGCCGAAAACTGGCGCAAAGCACGGCAGCTGCAGACCTTTTATCCGGCCGCCCCCCCCTCGCTTTGAATCCTTGGCGTTTGGCCCCGGAGAGGAGCCATT
>JBLIMI010000330.1:0-5075 GCA_047638655.1 Minisyncoccia bacterium
CCTCGGCGCGTGACCCCCGCGTAGGACACACCCTGGGCTACTCAACGGCCATACAGGACCGGCAAGATGATCTGTACGAGGCCGGTCCCACTCTCTGTGAGTTGCACAATGCCATAGGGCGTGCCCGGGTGGCGGTCACTGGGAACGCTGGCCATGATTCGGTTCAGTTCCTTTTTGTCGATGGACTCAACGCCCGTCACGATGCGCCGCATGGCCTTGTAGCCACCCTGTGCAATCCATCCTTCCGGCGGTCTGTCGGGAAGTGACTTCAATCGCACTTCGAGTCGGCTCGGCAATGCGTCAGAGCTCATGTACAGAACGGGTCGCGGGTCGAGTTCCAGAGCGCTACCCTCGAAGACGGGCTGCCAGCCTGCGAGGGCCTTGCGCGCCTCGGCTATGGCGATCTTCCAATCCTTCTTCGCTTCTGGGCTGAGGGATTGGCGCCAAACGGCGACCTCTGGAATCCTGATCAGATCGAGAGGCGCGGGCGCGAGTGCGCGGTTGTTGTGGGACGGCCGGCGGTCGAAAGGCAGAAAGAAAGCATCGTTGAAGGAGCGGCCAGCGACCACCTTCTTGAAAGCCTCATTCCAAATGACTGTGCCGCCCACTTTGAGTTGCCAGGACTTGGGCCACACCCGGCCCTTATCGTCCGCCTCTTGCCATTGGATGTCAGCCAGGCTCTCGAGCGTCGTGCCCTGGACGTTTTGGGAACGCATGGCGCTGGGCCTTCCGCTGGCGGGGTCCAACTCGACTTCGATGAATCCGAGTCCGGGGATCTCGGCGCGCTTGCTCTCGGAGGGCTCGGGGGTGCTCTTCCATTCCAACTCCGCAGGCCAAATCATGGCGCAACGGCGTAGCTCGAACTGCATCAAAGTCTGCTGCTTGTCCGTGCCAGTGTAGGCTTCGGACTCGGTCTTGCCCGGGGCGATGGTCCAGACGCCGTCTCCGCAGCGGAACTGCAGTCGGCGCGCCCGCCGCTCTTCGGGTGTCTCTTTCAGCGAGCCACGCTTCTTCAGTCCAGGCTCGGGAGGAGTGAACGGCGCCATGCGCCAGCGCACCCGTGCCGGAAAGATGTAGGTCGCCTGCAACTCGTAGGTGATGCCTTCTTGCTCAGGGAAAGTGAGCACGGAGACGCTACTGAGACTTCCCAAACCGTTGATCGCTTTGCGGCGAGGTGGCGCTGCTGGCGCCTTATCCTTGATGGTCTCCGCCTGCGGCTTGGCCGGTTCTGGCCCTTGATCGGTGGGGGTCTCTTGCTTGTCTTGCGCGTCGCTGAACAAGACATTCAGTGGCTGACCCGGGGTCGAGCCTGCAAGGAAAAGGAGGCTGAACAGCAGTCCAATGTTTTGCATTCTAGAGATCAAAGCAGGTTCCTATCGAGGGTCATATCAGGGGAGTCGTCGGACCCATTCATCCCAGAGCTTGAGGTCCAAGTCATAATCCCTGCGGCTGAGACGGACAAGACTCGGATGGACGCGAAGTTGGAGATCCCGTTTTCCCTCGGCAAGGGCTGTGTACAAGGCCCGGGCAGCGGGGCCTGCGGCCTCTGGATGCTTGCGGCCGAGGAAAGCGAGGGCTTGTGCGGCGGAGGAGGAGACCAGGGGCACCTCGTCAAAGACCAAGTCGCCGAGGGCTTCGATGGAATCAGTGTCGCCAATGAAAGCCAAGATCAACGCTGACTGGGTGCGCACGATGGGCTCCTCGGCGTCGGTCAAGCCGCTGCGGGCGGCCTCTTTGATGCCGTCCGGATCAGCACCGGCGGCCACCAGCGAGAGCGCACAATCGGCGGCGCTCCAGCGAGTGCGTGAATTGGGCGAGTAGCGCAATAAATCGCCAACCTTGTGCAGGGGCGTTTCCTTGGAGCCGAGTGTGCCGAGGCCCAGGAGTGCGTTGCCCACGACCTTGTCGCTGGTGTCATCGAGGGCTGCCAAGAGCGGGCTCAAGGCCTCTTCCTGGCCAGCGAATCCAATCGCGGCGGCGGCGATGACTCGATTGTGTTCGGGGCCCGTCTCCAGCTGCAGCAGGATTTCGCCGAAGCGGTTCCGCGCGCGCTCTCGAATGTTGATCTCAAGCAGGGCTTGCTTGCGTCGATCGCTGTCGTTGGAGGCGGCGATGGTCTTGGAATTCCAAGCGCTGATGGAAGTGGAGAGATCGGCCAGGTACTTGCCAATCGAGTCGTCCCGGCGCGAGGCCGGTCCCATGGGCCGGTAGGTCTCGTCATCTGTCGACGCAATCGAATGATCGTTCTCCGTCGAAGCGCAGCCGGTGGCGAAGCCCAGCAGCAGGATCACGCTAGCGGCGGCGAGGGAGCGGGCGAGGCAGAGGGCTATCGTGGTTTGCATTTGCATCTTGTGTCGGACGGTGGAACTTGACGGTTCTTCCTGTCGACCCGGCTCTTCTCTGCCGGGCATTCCTCATGCTGCAGGGTACACTTCGGGCCCAGGGGTGTAGTGCCACGGATGGCAATTCCTGGCGGTTCCTGCTTCTCCAGATCACTCTCCGATGGATATTCACATCCTGGACGCCCTCGCTCGGGGCGGCTTCGAGGAAGTCAACGCCATTTCCGACCGGAAGTCGGGCCTGCGTGCCTTCCTCACCATTCACGACTCCTCTGTGGGCCCCGCCTTTGGAGGAATTCGGCGCTGGAACTACCGAACGGAGAACGAGGCCCTGCGGGACGTTCTGCGGCTTGGCCGAGCCATGACCCACAAGTGTGTTCTGCTCGGGCTACCTGCGGGCGGTGGCAAAGTGGTCGTGCTCGACGATCCGAATGTGGACTGGGCTGAGGCCTACCGCTACATCGGCACGGCGGTGGAGCGCATGGGAGGACGCTATTTGACAGGTCCCGATGTGGGGACCGGAGAGCGCGAGCTGGGCTGGGTGGCTGAGACCACGGAGTACGTGACGCGGCCCGGAGCAGCCGGTCCGGGCTTGCTGTCGGAAGCCACGGCGGAGGGGGTTTTCGCGGGGATTGCGACATCCTTGCGGCACCTGGACGGGGCAGAGGACTGGAGTGAGCGCAAGATTGTGGTGCAAGGCTTGGGAGCCGTCGGCTCGCGACTTGCCCGTCGCCTGAAGGAAGCCGGAGCCGAGGTGCTCGGGGTCGACGTGGATACGGAACGAGCGGCCCTGATTGGACAGAAACTCGAAATGCAAATTGTGAATCCAAGTCAGGAGTTTGACATTCCATGTGATGTATTTGCACCCTGTGCGTTGGGCGGCATTTTGCACGATCTCTCCTTGCCGAGGCTGGCCTGCCGCATCGTGGCCGGAGGTGCCAACAACATTCTTGCAAAGCCCATTCATGGGGACCTGCTGCACGGGCGCGGTGTGCTTTACGCTCCGGATTTCGTCATCAACGGTGGCGCGCTCATCCGGGGCGCTAAATTTCACCTGGACGGGGTGCGCGAGCCCCTTGAAGCCATCGGCGCCCGAATCGGTGGCCGCCTTGAGAATGTGCTCGCCGCGGCCAAGCACGAGGGCCGGCCCCCGGCGCGGCAAGCGTTCGATCAAGCCGAGGCCTTGATCGCGAGTCGGCGCTCCTAGGGCATTCGCTGGGAGCGGGCAGCCCTGACCCGTGAACTGCGCCCACAGCCCGATTCCGGGAACTCTTTGGCGGAATCCTTTACCCGTACGAACGGATTTGCTTCGCTCAGGGCTGTAGAGGTTCCGTCAGCGCACTGGAGATCCACGCTTGGCGGTTCTATACCCCACGGCTTCACCCTATAGATCGTCCGCTTAGCCCATTGATTCTGCTCCCGTTACTGCTTGCTCTGTTTGCGACGGACCCTGTCCTGGATGGAGATCCCGTGGCTTTGCGTTTTGCGCGCGCTGCCCCAGGTGACCCGAACCTGGTGGAAGGCAGTTTTCGAGTCTTGCGTGACGGTCAAGAGAGCCTCTGGATTCCCCCCGGGGAGTTCCTGGAGTTTGAGGTCGAGGTGGACCTGGGCGTGATTGGTGATGCGACCGTCGGCACGGTAGAAATGTCGTCGGGGGTGGAGCCCTTCGTCTCGGGGTTGCCTCTCCCGGGCCAAAAATTGAAAGAGGGTGGCCCCCTCGTGGCCTGGGTGCGGATCGCTGCTCACGGCGGCCACCTGGGGTACGATTTGGACCACTCGATTACCACGCGCTTCTTGCCTCAGGTTTGGCCGAACTGGATCTACTCGGAAGTCCAAGCTGGGTCAGAGCATCGCAAGCGTGAGATCAAGTTAGGCAAACTCGATGGCGAGTGGACCAGTCGCTATCGCGGCGACGGTCATTGCCGAAGCTGCGTGCGCAAAGAACACTACCTCGAAGCTTCGCTGCCGTGGAATTCCGACTACCACTGCAAGAAGTGCAAGCGCGGCGAGCATCGCACATGGGGCACTGCCCGCGACCGTGCGGTCCCGGCTCAAACCAGCGACATTCTTGGCGCGGTCTACCTGGCTCGTAGTCTTGTGCGTGGTGCACAGAGCGAGTTGAAGTTGTTCATGATTCAAAAGGAACAACTTTGGGACGTGACGCTCGAGCGCGGCGTGGTGAAGAACATCAAAGTCGGAGCCGGAACCTTCACTTGCCAGGAAGTGCGCTTGGTCGTGAAGCATCCAGAGGGGGAGGCCAACACGAACTCCCAGTTTGCAGGCTTGTTTGGCATCAAGGGTGCATTGAAGATCTGGTTGCACCAATCCACCGGGGTTCCGGTGCTGATCGAAGGGGATGTGCCCGTGGGCGGCATTATCGATTTGCACGCATCCGTGCGTCTGGTGAAGTATCGCGGGACGCCCAAGGCTTTCCTCGGCACGACCGGCCGCTAGTTCCGAGTCCGGCTCTTTTACAGGGGCGTCTCGGCGAGCAAGGTGGCCTCGGAGGGACCCTCCTCGAGCCGGAAGACGGTTCCCGGTTCCTGATGGCGACGCTTGATGTAGGCCAGCACCTGACCCGTGTCGTGCTCGAAGGAATAGGCCCAACTGGTGACCATCCCCAGGTCGCGCCACTGCTGCTTCTCTTCTGACCAACGGTGCAGTCGTGCCCCACGGGGAACAGGGTCCGAGTGCGAAACGGAGAGTGCGCACAGGAGTTTGTTGACTCCCCCGTAG
>JBLIMI010000331.1:0-5062 GCA_047638655.1 Minisyncoccia bacterium
CGCACCGTCGACCAAGCTGTCCTTGATCTCTTCGTAGGTGCGCGGGAAACAGGTGACGTTGACGCTGCCCTGAAGATCCTCGAGGCGGAAGCGAGCCATTTTGCTGCCCGCCATGCGTCCGGACTTCACGACCACGACCGCCAATCCCATGATCATGCCCGCGATGGAGATGTCCGTTGCACCGCTCATGGTGCCGAGTTGATCGGTGCTGCAACTGGAGAGCATCGAGATCAAGCCTGCGCGTTCCTCGAGGGGGTGGCCCGAGAGGTAGAAGCCGAGCACCTCGAATTCGGCCTTTAACGTGTCGGCTTTGTCCCAGGACCTCGAGTCATCGATGCCATCCTTGGCTTTGGCTTCGGGTGCTGCGGGGGCGGGGCCGCCGAAGAGGGAGCCTTGACCCGACTTGCGGTCAGCGGCGGCCCGCGAACCGTCGGCGAATGCGGAACTAAGGCCGGCCATGACCGCGCCCCGGTTGTGGCCTCCAGAATCAAAGGTGCCCGCCTTGATGATCGCCTCCATGGCGCCCTTGCCCACTTCGGAGGGGGTGATCTCGGCGCAGAGTTCGTGCAGGGTCAGCGGGCGTTGCTCAACAAGCAGGCGATCGCGACCGACCAGTAAAGCCTCCACGGCCTTCTGCCCTGTTCCTTTGATGGCACCCAGTCCGAAGCGGATGCCGTCGTCCTCCACCGCAAATTCCCAGGCGGAGTGGCCGATGCTCGGGAATCGAATGTCGATGCCCGCGTGGCGACCGTCATCGCAGAGTTCCTTGACCTTGGCGGCGTCGCCCATTTCGCAAGACATGTTGCCGGCGAGGAAGCAGGCGCGAAAGTGGGCTTTTAGGTAGGCGGTCTGGTAAGTGACCAGCGCGTAGGCGGTGGAATGAGACTTGTTGAAGCCGTAGCCACCGAACTTGATGATGTTGTCCCAGGTCTCCTTGGCGATGCCGGGGTCGCAACCGTTCGAGACCGCGCCTGCGAGGAATTGTGCCGAGAACTTCTGCATGATCTCGGGCTTCTTCTTGCCCATGGCCTTGCGCAAGTTGTCCGCTTCGTTGAGCGAGAAACCGGCCAAGGTGCTCGAGATCAACATCACCTGCTCTTGATAGACGATGCAGCCGTAGGTCTCCTCGAGCAGGTGCTTGACGGTTTCGTGCGGGTAGGTGATCTCTTCTTCACCGTGCTTGCGAGCCACGAACATGTCGACCATGCCGGACTCTAGCGGGCCGGGCCGGTAGAGCGCCAGGATCGCGATCAGGTCCTCGAAACAGTCCGGCTTGATGCGCGTGATGAGCTTGCGCATGCCCTCGGACTCGAGTTGAAAGATGCCTTGCGTCTCGCCGCTCATGAGCAGCTTGTAGGTCTTCTTGTCGTCGAGGGGGATGTTGTCCAGGTCGGGCGGAACCATTCCCTGTTTCTCGATGTTGGCCAGGCCGCGGCTCAGGATGGTGAGCGTACGCAACCCCAGATAGTCCATCTTGAGCAGACCCAGTTCCTCGAGTTGCGGAGCGGGCCACTGGGTCACGATGTCTTCGCCGTTGAGGGCCAAGGGCACGTAGTTGTCGATGGGCTTGTCGGCAATCACCACGCCAGCGGCGTGTGTCGACATGTGTCGAGCAAGGCCCTCCAAAGGAAGCGAGAGCTTGAACAGCGCCTCCAAGTCCTCTCGTTCGCGGAATGCGATCAAGTCCTCGTCGCTCTCCAGCGCCTTGGCGAGCGTGGGGGCGCCGGGACCCTGGGGGATCTTCTTAGCGACCATGTCCACGTCCTTGAGCGGGATCTCGAGCACCCGGCCCACGTCGCGCACCACCGTGCGCGAGGCCATGGTTCCGAAGGTGACGATCTGTGCCACGTGATCGCTGCCGTAACGCTCACGCGTGTAGTTCATCACACGCTCGCGCCCTTCCTTGCAGAAGTCGATGTCGATATCGGGCATCGACACGCGCGCGCTGTTGAGGAAGCGTTCAAAGATGAGCCCGTACTTCAACGGGCAGACGCGGGTGATGTCGAGCAGGTAGGCAACTATCGAGCCCGCCGCGGATCCACGACCGGGACCCACGGGGATGCCGTTGTCGCGTGCCCAGCGGATCAGGTCCCACACGATCAGGAAGTAAGAGACGAAGCCCAACTCCGTGATGACGCGCTTCTCGTACTCGAGCCGTTCGCGAGCGACTTGATTCGAGCTGCCGTAATGCTGTTCGAATCCCTCCTCCAGCAAGCGCGCGAAGATCACATCGGAATCTTCGCCCGTGTCCGCTGCAAAGATCGGTAGGTGGTACTTGCCGAACTCCAGCTTGACGTCAATTTGCTCCGCCACATCCATCGTGGCGGAGACGGCCTCTGGCATGTCCCGGAAGAGATCCGACATCTGTTCCCGCGTGCGGAAGAACAGGTCCTGGGTATCGAATCGGAAACGTTTCTCGTCGGCCTTCTTCGCGCCGGTGTTGATGCACAGTAGGACGTCCTGTGCTTCACAGTCTTCCTGCCGCAGGTAGTGGATGTCGTTGGTGGCGACGATTGGAATGCCTGTCCGTTGGTGCAGACGGTACATGCTCTCGTTGGCGCTGTTCTGGTCGTCAATCCCATTGCGTTGCAACTCGAGCCAGAAGTGCTCGGGACCGAACATCCCGCGCATTTGCACCGCCAGGTCCTCGGCTTCCTGTTCCTTGCCACGCAGAAACAGCTGATTCAGTTCACCGCCCAGGCAACCGGACAGGCAATTGAGCCCCTCGGCGTGTTGCGCCAGCAACTCATGGTCGATGCGCGGGCGGAAGTGGTAGCCCTCGATGTATGCCTTCGTGGCCAGTTGGCGCAGGTTCTCGTAGCCCTTCTCGTTGCGTGCCAGCAGCGTCAGGTGGTGATAACCGTTCCCGTTCTTCTTGCTGTGGGGGAGCTTGCGAGACTGCTGGGCGATGTAGACCTCACAGCCGATGATCGGTTTCAGCGAGGCCGCCGTGGCTTTCTGGTAAAGCTCTATGCTGCCAAACATGTTGCCATGGTCCGTCAGCGCCAGGCCCCGTTGGCCATCATCAAGACATGCGCTCACCAAGTCCGAGATGCGATTGGCTCCATCGAGCAAGCTGTACTCGGAGTGAACGTGCAGGTGCACGAAGTCGGGCTGACTCATCGGTCTTGTGCGGTATCGTGTTGTGGTGGCGGGCTTATTGGCCCAGGAGCTTCATCAGCAGCGCTTTCTGAGAATAGAGTCGGTTGGCGGCCTGTTCGTAGATCAGACTGCGGCCACTGTCGAGCACTTCGTCGGTGACCTCGAGGTTGCGGCGCACGGGCATGGCGTGCATTAAGCGTGCGTTGTCAGCGAGGGAGAGCAAGTCGACGTCGACTTTCCAGTCCGTCGTTCGCGCGCGTTTACTAGCCACGAGGGTGGGGTTGCCGTAGTCCTTGATCGAACTCCAGGAACGGGCGTAGATGATGTGCGCGCCTTCCACACTCTGATTCAAGTCCGAAGTGGACTCGAGAGCGCGACCTTTGGTCTGGGCCAGGTCACTCGCGCCGGCGAGCACTTCTTCGTCCAGTTCATAACCGGGAGGATGAGCGATGCGCACGTTCATCCCCTGACGCAGAGCGGCGTGCAAGAGCGAGTGCGTGACCGCCGGGCTCGCGGGCGTGGGGGAGTGGGTCCAGGCGATTGTCAGTTGCTTGCCGTCCAGGTCGCCCAGGCTCTCGCGCATGGTCATCAAGTCGGCCAGGGCTTGCAGTGGATGCCAGATCGCGCTCTCCATGTTGATCACAGGAACCTCCGAGTGCTCCGCCCAGGCGCGGATGCTCTCGTCTTTGCGATCGGCGGCCCAAGAGTGACCCTCCGCCGCGGGGCGGATGGCGAGTAGATTCACGTAGCGTGAAAGCACCCTTGCAGCGTCCTTGATGTGTTCCGGAGCGCGGCCGTCCATGATCACGCCGCTGCGCGCCTCCAGGTCCCAGAAGTCCGAGGCTGCGTTGAGGTTGATGCTGTGGCCTCCGAGTCCTTGAACCGCGGCCTCAAAGGATGTCCGCGTGCGCAGGGAGCGCCGGAAGAACAGCAGCCCAACGGAACGGCCCGCGAGGCTGGGTGCGGCGCTGACCCGCTTGAGGTCGCTGGAGAGGTCGAGAATCTCCCGCAAGGTGTCGTCACTGACGTCCTGCAGGGAAACGAGATGTTGGATCGCAGGGGAGGCAGACATGGCCTCAACTGTACGCTTTGAGGGTCGCGGTTCCCACGTTGGCGGCCGGGCACTCGCCAGATTGCCCGAGGCCCGTCGCGGACGCTGCCGGGGAGGGCGGAGGCCCCGGGCCACTCCTTCCAAATGCTTGCGAATCCTTCGCCTCACCGTGCTTGACAGGTCCAGGCGGGGGGGCTACAACCTCCCCCCTCAAATGCACCCGTGGCTCAACTGGATAGAGCACCTGACTACGGATCAGGAGGTTACAGGTTCGAATCCTGTCGGGTGTACCAGCTACACATCAGGGCCATGCCCGGTCGAGCTTCGGGGCCACTGCGAACTCGACGGGGTCCGCATGAGCCCGGGATCGTCCTCGCCGGACTCGCCCGGATCCGCTCTCTGGCACCACTGATGATTCCGCTTCTCCAACTTGGATGACGCACCCAGTGAATCCCCCTTCGATGGCCGCTGCCGACGAACAGTTCATGCGCCTCGCTCTCGAGCAGGCCGAACTCGCGCGCGCTGCTGATGAGGTTCCGGTGGGCGCTGTGATCGTCCTCAATGGGCAGGTGATCGGCCGCGGCCGCAACCAAACGCGCACGCAGGTGGACCCGACCGCCCACGCCGAGATCCTTGCTATTCGCGAAGCCGCCGAGCACATGGGTGTGCAGCGCTTGCCCGGAGCCGTCTGCTACTCCACACTGGAGCCTTGCTTTATGTGTGCGGGAGCCCTGTCCCACGCGCGCATCTCGCGAGTGGTGTGGGGGGCCCGAGACCCGAAATTCGGCGCCTGCGCCTCACTCGGGAACGTGCTGACCGACGAACGCATGAATCATCGAGCCACGATCACGGAAGGAGTGCTGGCCGCGACAGCGGCGGAACTCCTTCAAACGTTCTTTCGAAGCAAAC
>JBLIMI010000332.1:0-5046 GCA_047638655.1 Minisyncoccia bacterium
TGCGGAGGTCGCCATCGGCTGCAAGGTCTTGAACCGGCTGCTAGACTTGGGCAGGCCACGGTCGGTGGTCATCGCCCGCTGATCTCGTCAATGAAGGGGGCGTTCGAGCCCCATTCAGATTTCTGCAACAACGCCCCGAATCATCCGTTTACCGTTTCGGTGTCTTGCTCCGCGGGCACCCTTGCACGGCGCGCAAGAGGTGACCTGTTGAATTCCCCGAAGCTTCGAGTCTCCTTCCCTGTAGGAAAAACGATCCGTCCATCCGAGCTGAAGCGTCGCACACCGAACGAGGTGGAATCGGGTGCCACGTCGGCCTCCATCTCGCGCGCCGCTCGCATGCTGGCCCTTGCGCATCACGTCGAACGGCTGATCGAGACAGGGGAGCTGACTGGGTATTCAGAAGCAGCCCGGGATCTGGGTCTCACCCGCGCTCGGCTCACGCAGGTGATGAGCTTGCTGCTGCTAGCGCCCGAGGTCCAGGGCTCCCTGCTGATGGGGGGCCTACTCACAAGCGAGCGAGGGCTTCGCGTCGCCGTTCGTGAATCGGAATGGGAGCTTCAACGCGGCACCCTGAATTCGTGATCCTGCGGGGGGGCGAACCTGTTCCTGCATTCCCGCGTCGCAACCGGCGACTCAAGCAATCTCGATGAAACCGTGAATCTTCGCGTGTGGAACGGATTGAGGCCCCCCTGGCCCTGTGTCGTACCATGTGAAGCTCCGAGCGGCGAGAGCCAGCCCCCTCCGTCAGGTCAGAGCAGGTCCTCGCCTGCATACCCAAGCTAGTCACTTCCAAGAGTCATGTTCACAGCCTCGATCGCACTCAGCTTCGCCGCTGCCTTTGGCCCTGCGCAAGACTTCGGCGACTACCACGCGCTGGTGATTGGGAATGACATCTATCAGCATCACGGCAACCTGAACACCGCGGTTTCAGATGCCCAGGCTGTCGCGAAGCTCCTTGAGGAAGACTACGGCTTCGAAGTCGACCTGCTCCCCAACGCAACGAGTGACGAGATCAGGAATGCGCTCTATGACCTGAGGAAGATCCCGGACACTGACAACATCCTGATCTACTTCGCGGGGCACGGCGCTCTCGATTCCGAAGCCGATCAGGGTTACTGGTTTGGCGTGAACGCGACCGACCGACCGCATACCAGGGTCAGCAATTCTGACATCCGGGATGAGGTCAAAGCGATGAAGGCCAAGCACGTCCTCATTCTGAGCGACTCCTGCTTCAGTGGTTCGCTGACGCGAAATGACTCGGGCCTGCGGGGTTTGGTCGTCACTGGAGGATCCTCGAAGGTCAGCGCGGAAGATCTAAAAATCTACAGGCGGCTCTCGGGGAAAAAGACCCGTTTGGTCATCACCTCCGGTGGAAACGAGCCGGTAGTTGATTCGGGTCAAGACGGACACTCGGTCTTTGCATACAAGTTTCTAGAGTTGCTGCGCGAGAACCGTTCCGTCGTCACCGGTCACTCACTGTTCTCGCCTCTGAAGGACTACGTGAGCCTGAATGCTCCGCAGGATCCAAAGATCGGCAGGATGCGTGAAGTCTTCGACAACGGCGGCGACTTCCTCTTCGTGCGCACGCTCGGGGCAACTCCGCAGCCTAATCCAGAACCGCTCAAGGGACCGCTCATACTCTTGCGTGGCCAGATCAACCAGCCCAAGCACCAAGTTGCAACGATTCGTGTCGAGGGACAGTCCGCAGAGAACCGGATCTTTGGCTCCGAGGCATTCTTCTTGCCGGTCGCGACTGAGGCAACGAGCCTTGTCTTGATTGCCGAAGTTGGTGGCGAGGAGCGAATCCGGCGAACGCTCGAGGTAGGTGGAAGCCCCAGAACCGAACGCTTCCAAGGGCGTGCAACGCCTGTTCACGACTTTGGAAGCTGGCGTATTCCAACGTTGCCTGTCTACGTGGAGGGCCAAATCGAGCTGCCTCACGGGACGAGTGCAGCACGTCTGCGCCTTTCTCGGGACCTGAGTGGCACCGATGACTACGACAGCGACTTGCATCTGCTGGAGCGTAGGCAGGGCACTGGCGACTTCCGATTGATCCTGCCGGATATACAAACGTCGGTCTCGCTAATCGTGTCGGCTGACGAGTGCAATGACATGACCGTGGCCCTGCGCTTCGATCGCGCCGAACGCGGCTATCGGGGGGCGCAACGGGTTCGCGTATTGACGCTCGGCGAGCTACGGCTGGAGCCGACGCGCGTCGAGGTTTCGCTCGACGCGCTGAAGGAGCAGCTTCGCGGACGGCCCCTTCGGTTGAACGACGATCAGCGTCGTCGATTCGCCGAAAAGGGGAAGCGCATCGGTCGCCGACTCTTGATGCAGGTGGCGACGAGACAGCCGTCTTTCCAAGAGATCTTCACGGCCCGGATCGTCGCCGTTCGCCTTGCTCTTGTGCAATTCCCGGCCAGGCCGTATCACCAAGACATGGAGAGATTGAAATGTGCCGCGTAACAACAGCGGGTGGAGGAAGCACCAGAATTGATTCCAGTAGGGGGAGCCAGACTGGGAGCTCCAGATCTGCATTCCGCCAGGCACCGATGCCCGCTGTAGTGATCGCTGGGATTCTGGCGCTATCCACGGTAGCGTCTGCCTTCCAAAGTGTTGACCTGATCAGAAACAGCACGGTCGGCTATGGCGATTCAATTCTTGTTTCCCAGTATTCCATCCCAGACGGTTGTCGCCCGCTAGCCACACTTACGGTCTTCAGAGCTGGGAAGCTCGACGGTGGACATCGTTTGATATCCCCCGATCGTGGTCAAATCAGGGCAGCTGTGGGGACTGGGGATTGGGACAATGACGGTTACGGAGATGTATTGTGTCGGATAGTCCCGAGCAAGAGATCAGATGAGAGTGCGGACATCTCTGGCGTATATTCGCCTCGACGCGGTGAGTGGTTGAGGTACTTCAGTAGTGCCTCCGCAGGGTTCATTGGGGCCTCTGATGGTCAGGGCGGGGAGGAATTGGCGACTGTTGACTCGAGTGACCAGGGACACGTTCTGACGTTCTACGCCGACGGACAAGTCGAGCCCGTCGGGAGAACACTGGAAACTGGGTTCATTCGTTGTTTGCCCGTGGGCAACCTTGATGGCAACCCGGCCGCGGAACTTCTGGTACTTCAGAAGTTGAGTTCTCAAAAATTGCGGGTTTCGATCCGAACCGGCCTTGGTGCTGAGACTGGCCATTCGATAGACCTCCGCGGTGCCTACGGAACATGCGTAATTGCTCTGGCCAGGACTGGAGATTGGGATCGCGATGGGCATAACGATTTTTTAGTCGGCATTGAAGTGCTTCTCAGTCCCCGCCCGTTCGAAAGCTCAATAGCCGTATTCTCATGTGCGGGCAAAGAGCTGTTCCGCGTGGAGGAAGATATTCTTGACGATTGGTCTGGTCATGGGTGGGGCACGGAGTTCGGGAGCAGCATGGCCTCTATTGATGATATAGATGGCGATGGCCGCCCGGATATTTGTGTTGGGCTCCCCGGCTTTGGTCTTGGGGGAGGCGCTGTCGCCGCTATTGGTTCTGCGCGGAAGGAGGTTCTTTGGCGCAGGTCGATTGAGCGACCTGAGGGTAGTCGTACTCCGCATTTCGGGTCCAGCCTAGTGGTCTGTCGCATGGGACCTGATGGTGACCCTGTTGTGTATGTGGGGTCCGGGTCAATGGCAGGAGGCCAAGAGGGCGGAGGGGGACTGCCGATACTATCGGCGCGCAGTGGGAAGCAGATCGCCGTACTGAGGCCATCGAAGGCCGGGGTGGAACTCGAACCGACGCTGCCTGCTGTCTCTGCTTCGCTCGATACGCTGAAGGAGCGGGCGAAGTACGAGAAGCTCAATAAGGCAGAAGTCGAGGCGCTGGCCCATGCGGCTGAACAGCGCTGGGCTTCGGAGTTCGCGGGGTTCACATACCAACGTGTCGAGCGCTTCTCGGCTGGCAGCAAGTCGCACTGGATGTCGATCTGGTCGCATGGCAAGACGGGGTTGGAGTTCGTGCTGGTGCCGGGCGGAAGGTTCAAGATGGGCTCGCCGTCGAGCGAAGCGCACCGTTCCGAATACGAGGAGCAGCTCTGGGTCACCTTGGATCCCTTCCTAATCGCTCGGACAGAGTGCACGCAGTCGGCTTGGGCGAAGGTGGGGGGGGACGCCGGGCTGGATCGCAGCCCGTCCTACTTCACGGGTTCCGAGCTGCCGATCGAATCGGTCAGCGCAAAGGACGTGGACATCTGGTGTCGCGAGGCGGGGCTGATGTTGCCGACGGAGGCGCAGTGGGAGTTCGCGTGCAGGGCGGGCACTACGACGACGTACACAATCGGTGACTACTTGAATTCAAAGCATGCTCGGATCGGCAACAGCCCCAGCCCAAATGGGAAGACTGTGGCAGCCGGATCTTATCTGGCGAATGCATTCGGGATGTTCGACGTGCACGGAAACGTCTGTGAGTGGTGCCGCGACCTCTACCTGCTCTACGAGGATAGCCTGGAAAGAGGCACCGGAATGCGGCAGGGCGCCGACGCCGTCGAGTTCCGTGTCTATCGCGGCGGCAGCTTCGAAGACCCCGCCAGGTTCGCGCGGTCGGCCATCCGCGATGGGCGCAAGCCCGAGGTCCTCTACAGGTTCCTCGGCTTCCGCCCCTCGTTGGATCTCCCCTGGTGAGATCACCACTTCAGCGTTCTGTCTTCCGGTTGCTGGCAGCCCCCCAAGCGAAGCAGCTCGGAGCGAACCGATTGAGTTCGCAGCACGGGTGAGGAGCCACGACAGCAGCTTGGCTGTTAACCATAGACCCCGGGTGAAGGGGCCTGGTTAACGGCCGCCAAGGCAATCTCGCCCTGCGGGCGTTAACCACTCTCGCCACCCGCGGAGAGAGTCCAGAGACTTAGAGAGCCCCAGCCGCCCGAATCCGGTTCGAGCCCGCCTCGGTGTCCACCCGCGCCATGCGAACCGAGAGGCCCGCGTCTGGAAACCAACTGCCGCAACCCCCGCCCGCTCCCCGACTTCCGACCGCCTCTCACCCCACGAAAAAACGCCGCCTGTCAACCAG
>JBLIMI010000333.1:0-5043 GCA_047638655.1 Minisyncoccia bacterium
CGGTGGAGAAGGGCAGACGGCACGCAACAACTTCGATGTCCTCTCCGACACGGAGAAGATTGCCGTGCTCACTTTCTTGCGTACCCTTCGCACGCCCCTCGACCCGACGGGCGGGCTGTAGGGCGAGAAGAACGAGTCGATCGACCCCGGCGCACGCAGCGCCGGGAGGCTCATTCCTCTCCTCGCAGGAGGATGGCGCGGTGCACCAACTCGAAGGTCGCCTGAGACCAACCGCGATACTGCGGCCGAAAGCCGAAGAGATGAACGCGCCCAGCGCCATGCTTCGCCACAACCCAGGCCGCGTGGCCTTCCACAACTTGAGGCTCCTTGATCCAGCCGGACATCAACAAGCGCGTGGGTGCATAGCGCAGAGGAACGGCCTCCAGTTCGGAACTCTCGAGTCCCGCCTCATCCCGTTCCTCCTCCGTCATCTCGCGCCACGCACTGGAGCGGCTGAAGAACACCGCCAGCGATGCTGGCAATCCGGCAGTGTAGCTGCCCGCCTGGGGGACGGTTCGCAGCACGCTGCCCGGGCACGAAAAGTCTCCAGCCTCCTCACCACGAGTAACGTCCATAAGCGGTAGCTCGAACAGATCGATGGCGTAACGGCTTGAAGAACCAAGGGTGATCAAGGTGCCGCCCGCACGTACAAATTCCTCGATGGCAACGGCCCCTTCCGACTCGATGCCACGAGCGTACTCGGGCTGAATCGTTCCGGGGGAGCGGCCGCGATCCAGTTGCCCCGAAGAGATGGAAGGGATGACGAGCACATCCAAGAACGCGCCAAGATCCCCCGCTCGCAGCATCTCGTTTCGAACGCTTGTGTAGGGAACTTCCTGGGTGTCGAATACATAACGCATCCAGCCCTCGTCCATGGAACCTGACCAAGGCGAGTAGAGCCCAACACGCGGCAAGTGATCGAGGTTGGGAGTCTTGGTATTGCCGTAGAACAAACCGGTGGCGTCCTCGCCGAGGTGGTCGAAGTGGACGTTCTTGCCTTTGCCGAGTCCGGCGTACACCTTCCCCCAACTTGAGCTGTCGTGGGATGACAGGATCACGCCTTCCTGATCCACACGCGGGTCCCCGTTGAAGTCAGCCGTGGCTTCGTCCACGGAACCAACCATAGACAGGCGCCCTTTCGGTGTGTCCATGGTCTCCACTCTTTGCACGCCGAGGAGGTAGGGCAGAGTCCAGCCCGCAACGTCGTAGGGCGGATCACCCTCAGGGTAGCGCTGAACCTCAAACAGGTCTTTGACGTGAGTGCCGTAGGGTTGATCGCGCAGAATCACGATCGAACCAGCGGGCCACTCTCGGCCATCCACTTGCAGCGTTTCCTGGGCCACATGAATCTCGACGCCGGTTCGTATGAGGACGTCCACCAGCCGCCGCACCGCGTTTGGATCGCGGTTGTCGTTGGGCAAGATCCAAGCCCGGGGAGCCGTCTGGCCGTTGACTTCAATAGCGCGCTTCGACGCTTCCAGCGAGTTTTGCAGCCAAAGCGAGGGCTCACGGGAGAGGCTGCCCAGCAGGGAGCGACCGAATTCGAGTTCGTAATCGATGATGTTTCGAATGCGCCACCAGCCCCCGGGCCACGGCAGGGGGAAACGGTTGGAAGGAGCGTAAGCCCCCAAACCGCGCGGGCCGGAGAGTTTCGAGAAGGGCAAGAAGATTGGCGTCGCGAGATCCGCAGAAGCGGCCTCAGTCAAGAGCCCAATGATGTTGTGCCGGACAGGCACGTTGCGGTTACCGCCGTTCCACCACATGTCATAAGAAACACCAGTGGAGACACCGCTGAAACCGGATCGGGTCAAGTCGTGCAAGGCCCGGCTTCCCAATGCATCGATCCCCGAGATGATCGTGGGTTCCAGATTAGGATTGAGCGGGTCACGAAAGGGAGGAACGAAAAACCGCTCGCGGGTGGAGCCTTGTTGATGAACATCCCAATACACCTGAGGGTGCCATGTCTTGTACAGCAGTTCCGATGTGATACGCGTCTCGTTCTGGGTCAGCATGAACCAGTCGCGGTTGTTGTCGTGACCCGCGTAGTACTGGTACAGCTTCAAGAGCCCGCTGGCCTCGTAAGGCGTGCCCACCGTTTCCCGGTACCACTCCGTCACGTGATCCAGTCCATCGGGATTCATGCTGGGAGTGATCAGGACCACACACTTCTCGCGCGCGCTCTTCCAGGGCTCCTCTTCACTCGTGGCCAGGTTGTGAGCAAAAGCCATCCCAAACTGCGTGCCAGCGCACTCGGTGGCGTGCATGGCGCAAGACACGAACAGGAAAACCTTCCCTTCGCGGACGGCGGTGGCGAGCTCTTCCTCCGTCGCGCCACGGGGGTCCGCGCACAAGGCGGCGTAGCCCTTCAACTCCTCGAGGCGAGCCAAGTTTTCCTCGCTCGAAATCACAGCCAGCAAGAAGTCTCGACCTTCAGTGGTCTCGCCCACCTTCGATGTCTGGACCCGCGCTGATGCCTGGTCCAGGTGCTCGAAGTAGCTCGAGACTTCCTTCCAATCGGTAAGGGTGAAGTCTCCGCCGAGCGGTCTGCCAAGGTGCTGGGAAGGAGTCAGCACCTGCGCGGAACCCTCCCCTACCGAGGGCGGCGCAGGGGTGTGGACACAGGCGAGGAGCGAGAGCAGGAGCGGGATTTGGATCATGGAATTCATGGTGCGTTACGGCGCCGGGCGCGTGGTGTGCAGATCCTAACCGCCACGCCTTCCAGGCTCCATTTCGAGCAATATTCCCGCCCTGGGGTCTACGATCCACGGCTGCGACAAAAAATGCAGCACTCCATGACAGCGATTCGGGCCTTATACCCGATACAACAGGCCCAGGCTCGACCGCCGCCGCACCCATGCCCCCCGAAGATCCCTCCTCCAAGCCTCCTCAGCGGCCCAGCAACTTTGACGTTGGGCCCGAGAGCGGCAGCCATGTCGAGGCCGACTTTTGGGAGGTGCTCTACGGACGCCGTTCCGTCCGACGATTTAAATCGGACCCCGTTCGCCGAGAGCTCACCAACCAGGTGATGCACGCCGGCATTTGGGCACCGAGTTCCTGCAACTATCAGATGTGGGACGTGGTGGCCGTGGACGACGCGGAAGTCAACGCAGACCTCGCGCAGCTCTCCACGCAACTCGGCAACGCTCCCACGAATTTAGTGGTGTCCTACGGTCGAGACTTCTCGGAGGAAGGATGGGCGAACATCCAATCCGCGAGTGCCATGATTCAGAACATGAGCCTCGCCGCGCACGCTCTCGGGCTGGGGACTTTTTGGATCACGCAGATGGGAGACCGGGAGCTGTTGAGGGAGAAAGTTGGCCTGCCCGTCGACCGACTCGTGGTTGCAGTGCTCGCCCTCGGCTATCCGGAAAAGGTGGATTCGAAAGCTCCCCCCCGACGCCCCATCGAGCAAGTCACCCACTACAACCGCTATGTAGGTCAGGTGATTCCCTCATCGGTCAAGCCAGAGGATTGGACACCCGAACTGCTCAAGGTCTACCAGCGTGCGCGTGTTCTCAATGGGTTACGCCACAACAAGCCCCGTGCCTGGGAAGTGCAGGCGCTTGATTGCATGCTCTCGCGTTTGCTCCCTGATGGAGCGAATAAACCGGAGACCAACGCCGAACTTGGCCGCTGGCTCGATGTCTTGCCCTTGAGTGGAATCGTCACCGAACGCCTAAGCCGGGAGCGCAAGGGCTTCCAGTTTGATGTGGTGGAACGCAGTCTCGAGGTCGCCGCCTTTGCAGCCAAACGCACTCGCCCTAAAGGCGCTTGCTTCGCCTGGCCCGAATCCAGCCATAGCGAAAACTTCGGCCCGCCCGAGCCGGGCAGCTACGATGTGGTGAGTTGCCTCTACCGCTTGGAGAACTTGCCGCAAGCGGAACGCAAAACGCTGCTCGACGACATGCATCGCTGGCTACGACCGGGAGGACTCCTGATCCTCGCCTTCGTTAGCCGACGCTCCTTCCACCAAACGACTGAGTCCATGCGCCGCCGCAGGGGCGGACCAGGAGGGGTAGAGTACGTGCTCTCCCCGGACCCCAACATCGGTCCGTTTGAAGCCTTGGATCCAGGCCAAGTGCCACGACTTGTCCAGGCCGCCGGGTTCCAGGTCCAGGCTCAATTCGGGACCCAAGCTTGCCCGCCGGCTGAAGAACTCGCCTTCCGCACACGCAACTTTGGCTCTCGCGCGCAGACCCTAGTTCGGCTCGCGGCCTGGGTCGTTGGCCGGCTCACTCGATTGCCAGGCATGGAAAACCGGCGCGGCCGCTTCCAGTTCCTTAGCGCACGGAAAACCGCCTGAACGCAGCCCACTGGGGGGTTCCGCAGCAGCCCAGCCCGGGCGGAAAAGAAACCGGAAGTTCCATTCCGGTTCGGGGTTTGGCCATCGAGGAAGGAGGACCTGTGCTCCTTGGGCACTCCAGTACGAGCGCACTTCCCGTGGGTCCCTCTGCCGTCCTTGGTGGCCGGCCAGCCCAGAGAGGTGGATGAATTCCCTGCGAGTGACCCAGGAGGGCATGTCCCCACCCTGAAGAAAATCACGTGATGCGCTATCTCCCCGCTAGTTCTCTGTTCGCCTGCCTTTTGGTCATCGGCCCACTCTCGGCCCAAGTTCGCCAGGGCGGGCTACGCCCGATAACCTCCCAGGTGCAAGATGCGGGGACCTATCACGTTGCCACTGGAACCTGGACTCGTGCCACGGGAAGCACGGCGCTTGCGGGTCCCGATGTCATCTACGACAACACCTGCACGGTTGGATACTACGTCCGACTGAACGAGGGCGAAGTGGCGCTCGACTCCGGCAGGATCCCCTCCACGAGCTCACCATCGAATTCAACTTCATTGACCGGCACGGCGAACAGCTACAACGTCAATGGCTTCAAGCTCTCGTACTGTTCTGCGGAGTCCCCCACCAGCTTCTCCGTGGGCTTCACCGACTGTTACTCGGCATGTGACAACCCGGGAACAATCCCCGCTCCGTTGGTGACCATCAGTTTGGTCAACATGCCAGGCGGGAATGGTCTTGGAAGTTTGGGTTGTTGG
>JBLIMI010000334.1:0-5036 GCA_047638655.1 Minisyncoccia bacterium
ACCGCCTTTCCCCCGCCAGGGGGCGAGTCCGGCTTCCAGTTGTTGCTGCGTCGGGGTCGCGTCTCGCCAGTTGTCTCCTGCCAAGTCGCTGAAGTGCAACACAAGTAGCACAGGTTCGTCGGCCGCCAGTGCAGTTTCAAGCGATCCCTCGATCACCGCCCACACCTCTTCTGCGGTTCTGGGACTCGCTCCTTGCGAGATCTCTGGGGCGCGCCACTCGTCCACGCCTCGATTCAAACCCAGTAAGGAAAAGTGGGCTCGCGAAACCGAACCCAGAGTACGCGCGCCGTCCGGAAACAGTTCCGCGCGGGTAGATACCTCAGGGCTCAGGGTTTCTGAGCCCAACTCGTGAATCGAGCGCAAGCCGTGCCCTCCAACGGACATGCCCGTGAGAAAACTCGCCAGAGCAGAACTCATGGATGGAGTAGGACACTTGGGCGTGAACAAGAGATGCCCTTCTTCGTTCCAAGCATTCAGATGGGGCGTAGCCGCAGACAAATCCCCATCCCAGGAGTCCCAAACGCAAAGCACCCGGGTTTCGAGGTTCCGTTGTGGAGCTTCAGAGCAGGCACTCAACCCGAGTAGAAGCACGAGAACAGAGCTCAATTGGCTCATTCTGACCGCTTTCTAGTGAGTGCCGCCAACTGGTCGGGGGCTGGGTTGCCTCCCGAGACGACGACGACGACGCGCAGGGGATTCTGCGCGGTTCGGCCCCACAAAAGTGCATCGGGCAAGGCACCGCCAAGCACAGCGGAAGTCGTCGCCGCCCCAGCCGGTTCCACGATTTCGCCGAACTCGACCAGTCGTTTTTGGGCGGCAAAGATCGGCCCGTCCTCCATCAAGAAGACCCCATTCAAAGTCTCCTTGCAGATGTTCACATTCAGCTCACCGCTAGCCAATGGGCAAAGCCCTTGCACATCCGTTGTGATCGCGGGCACGGGAACGGGGTGGCCCGCTTCAAGTCCCAGGCTCATGGAGGGCGCACCCTTGGGCTCCACTCCAAAGATCTGCAAGTCGCTCCCGAGCGCGCGCCGCAACGCCAAAGACGACCCCGAGATCAATCCCCCGCCACCCACGGGAACCAGAACCACTTCCACCTCAGGCCACTCGAGCGCGATCTCGCGTCCGACGGTTCCTGCTCCGGCCACTGTTCGTTCACTGTCGTAGGGATGAATCAGCAGGGCGCCCTGCTCCATCCGTTCACGGCAAAGGGCTTCCGCCTCTTGACGGTCCGCGCCCAGCACGACCTCGGCCCCCAGCTCTCGACAGGCTTCAATCTTGTTGGGGTACGCGTCTGCTGGCATCACGATTGTGGCTTTCACGCCAGCACGCCGAGCGGCCCAGGCCAAAGCCCGTCCGTGGTTGCCGGAACTGGTCGCGATCACTCCGCGAGCGCGCTCCCCCTCCGTCAGCTGAGAGATCTGATTCCAGGCCCCACGACACTTGAAGGATCCTGTTTCCTGGCGATTCTCCATCTTGCCCCGCAGGTCGAAGCGCGGATCGGCAAAGGTGAGAGGCAGGAGCGGCGTGGTACGGACCACGCCCTGAATACGGCCAGCGGCGGCTTCGATATCGATGGTGTCGAACATGAACGCCAATCTAACCGATGGACCCACTGCTCCGTGAAGGTCGGGAGTCGCTATCCTGCCCGGCGTGCAGTTGCCTTTTACTTCCCCCCATCTCCTGGCCCCCATGGAAGGGGTCACCGAGCCTTGTTATCGAGATTTGCTTCTCGGACGCAATTCCCCGGCAGACTTGGGGGGGGCCTTCACAGAATTTGTGCGCGTTGTCAGTCGACCCATGTCCATGCGGGTGCTGAAAGCGCAACTGGGGCCCACACGCTTCACGGCTCCTGTCGGGCTGCAGCTGATGGGATCCGACCTCGACGCCCTGGCGGCCACGGCCGCCCGCGTGGTCGAAGCGGGCGCACCCCTTGTCGACTTGAACTTTGGCTGCCCAGCCAAAGGCGCCCTGCGCGGGTGCGCAGGCTCGGCGGTTCTGCGCGACCCCGGCTTGCTGGAGCGTATCGTCGCCACCTGCGTGCGTGCGGTGGAAGGAACAGTACCTGTGTCCGCCAAGATCCGAGCGGGTGACGAGGACGCAAACTCGGTGGAAGTCTTGGCGCGAGCCGCTCAAGCCGGTGGCGCGAGCTTGCTCACTGTCCATTGCCGAACACGAGCAGAACACTACACGCCGTCTCTCGACTGGACCCGAATCGAGCGCGCTGTTGGGGCCGTTGACATTCCAGTGTGCGGCAACGGTGGAATCAAGAACCACGCGGACTTCCAGCGTATGCGAGACGAAACCGGGTGTGCTTTTGCCATGGTCGGTCATGGGGCACTGGCCAACCCATGGATATTCAGCCGGCGGGAGATCACGCGCGCGGAGGCAGCTCGTTTCTTGCTGGACTACGATTGCGAGTTGCACGAACGTGGAATCCCCTCTGCCCAAAAGAGAGCGGGAAAACTCAAACAACTGCTGCGTCACTGGACTGCCGGAGACCTCGTCGGCGACCAGCGCCGGCAGTGGCTCGCCACGCAGGATCCGCAGGAGTTGTTTGCTCGGCTTGAAGTTATCGCTGAGTCCTGAGCAAGGCGGTCTGACTGCCTCAAGCGCTTGCCTCAGGTGTGGCACGTCCAGGGCCTTCATCCGAGCGGTGCCTGTGCATGCATGAGAGACCAGAGCAAACCGGCCCAAGTCGGATGACCGGCGCTATGCTGGGGGAACCACCGCCCTCGAAGCCCCGCGTCATGCTGAAGATACGATTGAGTCACCTGCTAGCTTGCCTGCCTTTGCTCTGTACGCCGGCCTGTCAAATGAAGGACGCCCCAACCCATGCCGGGAGTCCCATGCCGGGCAACTCGACAACGGTCCGTATCGGTTCGATCGACTGGCTAGTTGATTACGACTCGGCGCGGGAATTCGCCCAGAAAACAGGGAAGCCCATGTGGCTACACTTCGGCGAAAATCCTGGCTGAAGCGGTTGCCAACACTTCGCGAGCAAATCCTTCGTTCCGGTGTTCATCGACACCCTGGCTGATCACGCAACCACCATACGCTTCGGAGAGAGCTACGGGAGCTACCCCGTGCTACGCATTCATGATGAAGCCAACAAGGACCTGGCAGGCAGACTGGATGGCAATCTGGTCGCAGGGAAACTCCCAGTCGAGGAAGTCCTCCAGCAAATGGACTTGGGCTTGAAGGCCTTCAGCGCGGAACGCTAAGCACCACCCTCGATCGCCATGCGCATAGTGATGGTTGTGCCACTTCCGACCTGGCTCTCCATCGTCGTGGATCCACCATGGGCCTTGGTGATGGACTGCACCATGCTCAGCCCTAATCCAACGCCTCCTGCTTCTCTGTCACGGTGTTCGTGGACTCGATAGAAGCGCCTGAAGACATGCTCGACATGTTCCTCGGGGATCCCAGGACCATTGTCGGCAACCGTAAGCACCCAATACTCGGCATCGAAGTCCACGCTCACGGCAATACTTGCCGAGGGCTGACCATCGAAGGCGTTCAGCGCGTTGTCGACCACATTCGCAAATGCCTGGAATAGATGCTGCGGATCCCCGCGCACCTCCAAGTCATCTTCTGGAATCAAGCTAGACCAGGCCGCACCTTTCGCCAGCGCACTGCGCTCTAGGCGGCGAAAGGTTTCGGTAGCCCAGTGCTGGATGGAGAATGATTCGAGACGCTCTTTGGGTTGTTCAGAATCAAGCCGTGCCGCCTGAAGCAAGTCCCCCACCAAGCGATCCAATAGACCGACCTCTTGATCGATTCCACGTAGGCATTCCCCAGTCTCTTGGGGCCGCACGGCCACGGTGTCTGCCAGGACTTGGATTCGCCCCAGTGGTGAGCGCAACTCATGGGAAACATCGTGCAAGAGCCTCGAATTTAGACGATCCGCCTCGGCCAAGCGCTCAGACATGTTGTTGAATGAATTCACCAAGGTGCCCAACTCATCTTTGCTCGCCGTCGGAAGTGTGTCCCCAAAGTGCCCGCTCGCGACGGCCTGCGACATGCGCACCAGCCCGAGCAAAGTTGAGCTCATGGATCGCACAAGCGGATACAGCAGCCAAATCATGGGGCCAACGATCAGCAGGATTGCGGCCACAAGCTCCCAACGCATTCCACTAGGGAAAGACGGTGAGTAGGAGCGACTCATGACGAGCGTGCCTCCCCGAGCGAGTTCTGCGGCGACTGCGAGTTGCCCGCGGGGTTCCTGTCCCGCTTGAATCTTGGCTAAGTCGATTCCACCTCGGTCTGGATGACTGTCCGCCACCTGTTCGCCGTCGACATCAAAGAAGGTCACTCGAACAGAACTATGCATCGAGTTCCAGGCCCCAGCTAGCATCGACGCGCCGGCGGCAGTCGTGTGCCGGGCCAACCAAACAGCTTCCTGATGTAACTCCTTACGCCACTCATGGTCCACCACTCGGACTTGAAAGGTGTGGACGAGCGCGGTGAACACTAAGGCTGCAATTCCAAGCCCAAGTAAGAATCGGGCCAGGAGCCGACGGAAGAGAGTGCTCGAAGTCATTGCTCCCCCCATCGGTAGCCAACTCCCCAAACAGTGATGACATATTTGGGGTCCTTCACATCCGGCTCAATCTTCGCGCGCAGATTGCTGATGTGCCTATCCACGGCCCTGTCAAATGCTGCAGTGTCCCCTCCGCGCACAGCATCTAGCAATTCTTCACGGCTGAATACTCGGCCCGGCCAGCGTGTGATTCGCTCCAGCAAGTCGAACTCCGTCCTCGTCAGCACAATGTTCCTTTCATCGCGCACGAGCGAGCGGCTCGCTAGATCGATCGAGAAGGGTCCTAACGTCCGCATCCGCTCTGCGTCATCGTCGTCGGTCATTCGGTAACGACGGAGAATTGATCGTACCCTGGCCAATAGCTCAGCCAGGCTGAAGGGCTTGGTCAAGTAGTCATCCGCGCCAAGTTCCAAGCCAACAACGCGATCACTTTCGTCGCCCTTGGCCGTCAAAATCAGGATGCCCGCCTTGCCCGCTGCGCGGAACTCCCGGC
>JBLIMI010000335.1:0-5026 GCA_047638655.1 Minisyncoccia bacterium
AGGACTTCCGGCCGCCCAGCAGCGGTGGCGAGGTCGGTCCGAACTACAAGCAACTGTTCCAGCACGTGCATGACGTCCTGGGCAACCTTGAGATGATCTTCCCCGCTTTCGAAGGACAGGGCTATGAGCTCGTAGGCCTCGGTTGGCATCAAGGTTGGAACGATCGCGTCAACCAGGCTTTCAACGACGAGTACGAGGAGAACCTGGCCAATTTCATCCGCGATGCCAGGAAGGAGCTGGATGTCGCGGGGCTGCCGTTCGTGATTGCCGAGACCGGAATGAGCGGCCACGAGGAAGCGCACCCCAGGGCCTTGTCGCTCATGCGTGCGCAAGCTGCCGTGGCGACGCGCGAGGAGTTCAAGGGAAACGTCGCCTTCGTCGGAACGAAGGACTTCTACCGTCCGCCGGAAGTCTCGCCGTCCGGCCAAAGCTATCACTGGAACAGCAACGCAGAGACCTACTGCTTGATCGGCCGCTCGATGGGCAAGGCAATGATCGAACTGGCTGCTGCGAACAAGTAGTCGATACCGAGTCGCTGTGCCTCCTGAAAACCTCGCCAACGTCTCCAGGTGAGGGCGTTGGTGCATGATTCCGATTGAGTCACCATGTCCGCCTCCATCGGCGGATTCAGCGACTGACAGGGAGCGACTTCGGTCGTCCGCAGCTTAGCATTCTGTTGAGGACCTTGCAGCTGAGAGCGACCTCAGTCCGCTGCGCAACTAGACCTCAGGCGTGGAGCCGGTCGCCGAACATCATCTTGTACCGAATGAGGGCGTTGTCCGCCGTGCTTGGGAGCAAGCGCAAGGCTTTCGGTAGCAACAAGACGGTCGGCAGTGTCATCGTTCGCCTGTTCGCGTGGCGTTGCAGTCGCAGGACCTACCACGGAGTCCTGGCTCCCGCCTCAAGCTGGCGTAGCGAGATCGTCCCCGCTTCACCAGCGCGTCGCCAGCACGCCTCCGGTAGCAGCGGGGTGCTCCCGCTTCACAGATACAGCTTCGCGGAGTTGATGAAGCGCGTATTCCGAATCGACGTCCTGAAGTGTGCGACGTGTGGTGCGGAGCGCCTGTGGATTGCGGCGATCACGAACGCCGACACCCTCGCGAAGATCCAGGATCACCTCGAGTTGCCCAGCGTCGCGTCTCAGCTTGCGCCGCCCAGTTGGAGCTTGGGTTCGAGGGATGTTGAGAGCTGAGAATGCGGGCGTGGTAGTGACCCGTAGTGGGGGAGGTTTGCCTCGAACCTGGCTGCTTGGAGAATTCGCAGGATTCAGGGGAGCAAGCGCGTGCGGGAGAGGCTGGGGCGCGGCCCGGTGAGGGAGGAAATGGGTAGATGTGGCGCGGTTGTGGGGTTGGGGAGGGGCGGCTTGCGGAGGTCCTTTCTTTCACTTGTCCTCCCGGGCTTCCTAAAAGTGATTGATGACCGGACCTTGGGTTACGCCGACTTCCGGGGCAACCGCCAGCTGATCAGCATGGGGAACTTGCGGTAGAACGATAAGACCGCGCTGTTCATGATGGACTACCCGTCCCAGAGCCGACTGAAGCTCATGGTCGAATCCCAAGTGCTCAACGCATCCGTACGCCCGGACCTATTGCCCCTGCTACAAGATCCCGAATACAAAGCGCCGATTGAGCGCTTCGTTATTCTGCACGTCGTTGCCTACGACAGGAACTGCCCGCAGCACATCACGCCTCGCTTCACGGAAGCGGAGTGGAAGATGGTGCAAGACGGCGAGATGGAACAAGGCTGCCACTAGGAGCGGCGACCAGGCCGCCGTGAGCCCCATGGGCCGGGCCGCCTGGGGCGTCGGCGAGGTCTTGAGCGAGCTCGCCGCCGCACTTGCGAGTTGGGCGATCGTAGCTCGGTAATCCATAGGACGGGATTTGGCGGGGGTGGGCCGGACTGAGAAGCGCCTTGACCTAAACCCAAAGGGCAAGCGAACGAACCGGCCGTGCCACGGCACAATGGTGGCATGAACACACCTGCGCTTCGCCTTACCTCCTGCTTTCTTGTTGCGCTTGCAACTAGCTGCCAGATGTCGAGTCAACTAACGGTCCCGGCCAAACCCGAGCTATTCACGTTGGCAAGCGAAGTCAGCATCGCAGGCACCCCGCTGTCTTTTCAAGTCTCCTTGCCGCCAAGCTCAAGCCAACCCGAAGAGGGCTGGCCACTGCTCCTCTTCCTGCACGGTGCAGGTGAACGCGGGGCCGATATCAGTAAGGTCGGCGTGCACGGCCCCCTGAAACATGTCAATACGATTGCCGAGCTACAGCGCTGCATCATCGTTGCGCCCCAATGCCCCACTGACGGGTGGTGGGAATCTGGCCCGACCAAAGCGGTCGTGGACCAGGTCCGCGCCAACTACCCGGTTGACGATTCGCGCCTCTACGTCACAGGACTCAGTATGGGCGGCTATGGAACGTGGGATCTTCTCAGCCGGCATCCCGACTTCTTCGCGGGCGCTGTACCCATTTGTGGTGGCGGAGACATCACTCGACTTTGGGACGTTGCATCCACGGGGTTCGAACTCGCGAGCCTGCTCAAAGCAAGAGACGTCCCGATCCGCGCATTCCACGGAGGTGATGATCTCATCATCCCTGTTGCCGAATCCCTGGTGCTCATCGACGCTCTTCAAGAAGCTGGGTCGAGCGCGACCTTGACGGTCTACCCGGGCGTTGGACACAACTCTTGGGCACAAACCTACGACGATCCAGACTTGTACGAGTGGCTGTTCTCCCAGCGGCGACTGGCGGTGAAATAGGCTTGGTTGGTTGACAAGTAGTGCGCTCGGTCTGATTCAACTTGGAAGTCCAGATTACCACAGTCATAATTCGAGCATTGGGCCAATACAATCAACCCAGCTAGGCTAGCTCCCGTGCGGAGCAAGAAGGACTCATGACGCGACTTCACAACGATCCCGTCGATTTTGCCGACGAGATGATTGACGGCTTTGTCGCTGCAAACTCCGCCCAAGTGCGCCGCGTTTCGGGCGGCGTGATTCGCAACACCGCGGCTAATCCCGACGCCGTCGCGCTTGTCATTAGCGGTGGTTCTGGCCACTACCCGGCCTTCGGTGGATTGGTCGGCCAGGGCCTCGCCCCCGGCGCAGCACGTACACAGTGTCGCTTCGCGAGCGGCCCTTGGCGGTGGAGTATTGCTCATCTACGGCAACTACGCGGGAGACGTATTAAACTTTGACCAGGCTCAGAAGCAGCTAATTTCCGAGGGAATCGATTGCCGAAGCGTGGTCGTGACCGACGACGTCGCTAGCGCACCGGTCACAGAGAAGCACAAGCGCCGCGGTATCGCTGGTGATCTTTGCGTGTTCAAGGTGGCAGCAGCCGCATCGGATGCCGGCTACAGCCTCGCTGAAGTCGTGCGCGTGGCCGCGTTAGCCAACGAGCGCACGCGCTCCTTCGGAGTCGCCTTTACCGGCTGCACCTTGCCCGGCGCGGATGCGCGGCTGTTCACTATCCCTGAGGGACGAATGGGCGTCGGCGTTGGCATTCATGGCAAGCCGGGTATTGACGAGACTGATGTGCCGAGCGCCGATGGACTGGCCTCGCTGTTTGTCGAGAAGTTGCTCGCCGAGCTCCCTGAGTGCGTTGCGCATGCCAAGGGAGCCCGCGCCTCGGCAATTCTCAACGGGCTTGGCGCGATCAAGTACGAAGAGCTCTTTGTGGTCTACCGCCGAGTGGCCCAGCTGCTCGGGGAGGTGGGTGTGACCGTTATTGAGCCCGAGGTTGGTGAGTTGGTCACCAGCTTTGACATGGGCGGAGTGTCGCTCACCCTATTCTGGCTCGACGAAGAACTTGAAAAATTCTGGGGCGTTCCGGCCGATAGTCCCGCGTATCGGAAGGGCTCTATAGGTGCCGTTCAGACACTTCCCGAAACCCGCGCCGCCAACGAAGTTACCGCTGTGATTCCTCCGTCAACGCCGGAGTCGCGGGCCGCGGCCGCAATCGCGCTTCAAGCGCTCAACGCGATCTCCACGGTTGTCAACGAAAACGTACAAGAGCTTGGTCGCATCGACGCCGTTGCCGGAGACGGCGACCACGGCATCGGAATGCAGCGAGGAGCCACGGCTGCTCTGGGTGCAGCGAAGAACGCCCTCGCCGCTGAAGCTGGCGCACAGAGCTTGCTTGAAATCGCAGCTGACTCGTGGGCGGAGCGCGCGGGAGGAACATCCGGTGCCCTATGGCGCGTTGCCTTGCGTGCGGTCGCCGCAAACCTGGGCAACACGGAACAGCCTCACAGCTGCGATGTTGTTGCTGGCGTTCTCGCCGCCCGAGACGGCATCCTGACTGTCGGCGCGACCGTTGGCGATAAGACCATGGTCGACGCACTCGTCCCCTTCGCCGAGACGTTAGAGCAGCGCGTTGGCGCCGGGTCGTCGCTGGCAGAGGCTGCTGACGTCACGGCTGCTGCGGCCGCGGCTACGGCCGATATGCTGCCCAAGGTTGGACGCGCGCGCCCGCACGCAGAGAATAGTCTTGGTACGCCGGATGCTGGCGCCCATTCACTCGCGCTCATCGTACAGTGTATTTCCGCTGTTCTCGCAGGTGAGTAGGGAACGCCAAGGGGGCAGGGTCTTCTGCTAGCCTGCGCCCTGTCCAAAAAAATCGATCGCCAACCAACTCGGGACCGGGCGGTGACTTGCAGCAGGCGGAATACGGGTTGAGGCCTGATTGTGGAGCGGGCCCGCGCTAAGAGCCCCCCCATCGCGTAGGCGCGCACTCCGACGCGCTTCCGGAAAACATTGAGGGATACCTAAAGCTGCTATGCATAGCGGCCGAAGGTAAGGGTGCCCCAACCCCACCTCCCCATGATATCCAAGAAGCTAGTCGCGGCATCCTCCGAGCCGCTTGTGCTCTCCATCCTCGCCCAGGGAGAGAGCTACGGATATGCCCTCATTCAGCGCGTCCGTCAGATCTCCAAGGAGACGCTGAACTGGACCGACGGAATGCTTTATCCAGTCCTCCACCGCCTAGAACGCAACGGCTTGATCGTTGCGCACTGGGGAACCGGT
>JBLIMI010000336.1:0-5021 GCA_047638655.1 Minisyncoccia bacterium
CAACCAGAGCAACTAAGGACGGAATCACGAGGGAGCGCTTCATGCGGTAGCCCCACCAACCAATGCCGAGGGCCACCAAAATCTCCAAGTTCACGGGCAAGATGCTCGCCGGAAACTTCACGAACAGGCCCGCAATTGCGAAGGCAAAGACCGCCCCAACGAGCCAGATCAAGAAGAAGATGATCAGCAAGAAGAGGACACGCGCGCGCGGGCTAATGAACTTGGATGCCAGCGCCCCGATGGTCACTCCGCGATGGCGAGTCGACATCACAAGCGCGCCAAAGTCATGGGCGGCACCCATGAAGATCACCCCAAGGACAATCCAGATAAGCGCTGGAACCCATCCCCAGACCACCGCAATGGCTGGACCAAGAATGGGGGCCGCGCCGGCAATCGAGGAAAAGTGGTGCCCCCAAAGCACTTTTGAATGGGTGGGCACGAAGTCCACGCCATCTTCCTGTTCAACAGAAGGAACCCCCTCGTTGGCCTGTAGCCGGAACAGCGAATTCGCCAGGTAGCGAGAGTAGAAGCGGTAGCCTAGCCCGAGAAGGACCAAGCAACCGACGGCGACCAAACTCGCTGACATCGCTTAGCGCGCTGATGCTTGGGTCAAGTTGTCGAAGAGATCCATCTTGGTGATGATCCCGAGGACAGCCTTGGCGTCATTCACAACGACACCCACCTCACCGCCCGCGAAGATGCTTAGCATCCTGCCGGCGTCTTCATTCTCGTGAACCGTGTTGACGTTACGGAACATGACTTCTGCCACGGCGGAAGCGAGGGGGGCATTGCCTTCAACGATGCGAGCCAGCAAGTCGGACTCGGTGATGATGCCGACCAAGCGGCCGTCGTCGATGACAGGCATTTGGCTGACGTTGAATTCTTTCATACGCATCACCGAATCCGAGAGCGTGTCGCCGCTCGTGATTGAGATGACTTCGCGTTTGGGCTTCTTGAGGAGGACGTCTCCAACTGTGCCTGACTCCCAGCCCGCTTCGGTGAAGCCGTGTTCCTTCATCCACTGATCATCGAGGAACTTGGTCATGTAGTTGCGAATCGAGTCGGGAAGCAAGGTCACGATGCGCTTGCCGGGACCCACTCGCTCTGCCACCTGGCAGGCGGCCCACATCGCGGAGCCGGAACTGCCTCCACAGAGAAGCCCTTCCTGACGAATCAAACGGCGAGCCATCAGGAATGATTCGCGGTCTTCGGTCTTGATCCACTCGTCCACCAAGTCGCGGTTGAGCACTTTGGGAATGAAGTCGTAGCCAATGCCTTCCACGTAGTAGGAACCGATCTCCGCAGGGCCCGCGAGCAGGGACCCAACCGGGTCGACACCGACAATCTTGATGTCAGGCAGAGCCTCTTTGAGCACTTTTGCCACTCCGCTGATGGTGCCACCGGTACCGGCGGTCATGACGCAGTAGTCGATCTTGCCATCGGTCTGCTCGAGGATCTCGCGCCCGGTGCCCTCGTAGTGGGCCAGTGGGTTATCGGGATTCGCGTACTGATCGAGGATGTGCGCCTGGGGCAAAATGTCACGCAACTGGTTCGCGACACTGATGTGGCTATCCGGAGCGTCAAACGCAGCTTCCGTGGGCGTTCGGATGATTTCCGCCCCCAGGGCCTCGAGCGTGACTTGCTTCTCGTGGCTCATCTTCTCGGGCATCGTGATGATCATCCGGTAGCCATGCACGGCAGCGGCCATGCAGAGCCCGATGCCCGTGTTGCCACTGGTGGGCTCGATGAGAGTGTCGCCGGGCGTGATACGGCCCGCTTCCTGTGCCTTCTCGAGCATCCGAACCCCGATGCGATCCTTGACGGAACCACCAGGATTAAGGAATTCGCATTTGGCGAGGATCTCGCAACCGGTGGCGCTTCCAACGCGCCGCATGCGAACCAAAGGGGTGTTGCCGACGGCGTCGAGAATGGAGTCGTAAATCTGTCCCACGTGCAGGTCTCCGTAAGTGCGGATATTGATCGAAAACTGGGCGGTGCGTCCGCCCAAGATGAGGGGGGATTCTATTCCCCTGGGGCGCACGGCGACTAGCGAGAAAAGTACTCCACCAACGAGCTTCGGGCTAGGCGCCTCTGAAGTGGGCGTTGCGGATGGGGTATCGTGGGCGGGCCGAGAGGAAGACCAAGAGAATGGGTGAGCAAATCAACAGGGAAGAACAACGTGCGGTTTGAACTCTACTCGGGGGCGGACAACCGATTTCTACTGACAGAAGAGGCCTTCGACCCCCCTTTGGGCCCCCTCCTGGCCCGCAAGCACTGTGCTGGGACCCATTTTGAGGGCCACAGACCGGATGGCCTGCTGGTCGTCAGCGAACGCTCCCGGGAGGGTGCTCGAATGACGATCTACAACGCGGATGGATCTCGACCCGAAGCTTGTGGCAACGGATTGCGCTGCGTCGGTTGGTATCTGGCGCGTAGCGCTGACGGCGATGCCTTCACTGTCGATACGGACGCGGGGCCCCGCAAGACTCGGATCATCGCAAGCACTCAGCGCCAAGCCTCCATTTTCACGGGCATGGGGCCCGTGGCGATTGAACCTCTGCCAGCGCCCTGGCCAAAACTGCCCGGTTTGTTAGCGGCATACCGTGGCGACGTTGGCAATCCTCACTGCATCTTGCACGTTGACGATGAGCGCGTCATCGACGTGACCGATGTCGCACAGCGTCTGCAGTCTCACCCGAGCTTCCCGGCGGGAGTCAACGTTGGTTTCCTCTCCGAGCGGGAGGGTGTGAGGTACTTGCGCGTGCACGAGAGAGGCGTGGGAGAGACCTCCGCATGTGGCACCGGAGCTTGCGCGGCAGCAGCGAGCCTGACGCAAGAATCCGCCGAGTTGGAGATCCGCATGCACGGTGGAAACCTACGCGTGCGCATAGACACCGAGCGCTGCGCCGAGCTACTAGGGAACGCCACGTACTACGGCGTTCTAGATTTGGAGCCCCCCGAGGGCAGTCAGGCATCATGGGCTACCTGCTCCCCATCCTAGTCGCGTTGGGAAGCCTCGCCCTGGAGGACTTCTCGAGCGTATCATTCCCGTGGGCGGTGCCTTCGCTCTTGGTTGTGCCTTATGCGGCGGCGTTTCTCAGCCGCCGGCAAGAACTCGCCGGGCGTTTCCGAGCGGCCGGCCTCATCGACCGAGTTTCCAGGATACTGCCCACTCTTATGCAGTATCTGGCTGTTGGCGTCTTGGGATGGATGGAATCGTTGGAGCTCTGGTTGAGCACGGACATCTCCCTCTTCGTCTGGCCGAAGCCGAGCCTGTTGCTCGCAATCGCGCCCTTCGTTGGCTACACGCTAGCCACCATCGACGCCGAGGGACGATGGGGAGGATTGCCTCCCGGGCCCATGAAAGTGATGCGCGGTTTTCAAACGCGAATGTTCCTTTCGGGCTTGGGCCCAATGGTCGCCTATGTCTTGCTCGCGTCGCTCGTGGGTGTGAACGATCTCCTACGTCTCGGAATTCAAGAAGTCTCCCTTTGGAGCTTCGGATTCTCCCTGCTTGTGGGCATGGGCTTCATCACTTTGATGCCGCTCTTGCTGCGCTGGACTTGGGACACGGAGACGCTGACCTCAGGCCCTGAGTTCGAACTCATGACTCGTGTGGCGCAGATGGCGAAGTTCCGCTGCCGCGAAGTGCTCGTTTGGCGCACAGGAAACATGATGGCCAACGCGGCCATCGTGGGGCTTTTTCCGGCGGGCCGTCGCGTGTTCTTAACGGACGCCCTCTTGGCCCAAAGCGGTCCCCGTCAACTGGCCGCGGTCTACGCCCACGAAATCGGTCACGCCAAGCGCGGACACGTCTTCCTGTTCCTGGTTTGCTCCTTGGCGTTCTTCTTGGGCTTTGACCTCCTGCTCGAGTGGTTCGCGGTAGAGCAGGAGTGGATCGCATCGACGGCCTTGGTGGTTGCGGCAGGGGCCTGGATGCTTGGTTTTGGCTGGCTCTCACGCCGTATTGAGCTTGACGCTGACCTCTTCTCTCTCGAGCTCTTGCGGGATGGCATCGGCATCACCAGCGCGCTTCAGATGATCGGCGGTGCCCCCAATCGGCATTCCTGGCGCCACTTCAGCCCCCAGGCGCGCATCGACTTTCTTGAAAGCGTGCTCCAGAACCGAGAGTTGGGGCGCAGCCTACGTCGCCGTCTGCGGGTGATTTTCCTGGTCGGGGCCGCCGTGCTTGGCGTGTCTGGGGCCGTGCGTCTGCGCAGCGTTGCCGGGGACTACCCGCTAGAACGGGCAGTTGTTGACCTGCGCCTTGGGCACTACACCCAGGCGGCAAACCGTCTCGAGTCGATCGTGTCCGCGGACGCAGAGGACTTACGTGAGTTGGCCTGCCTGGCAGAGGAGGAAAGTCTCGGCGACATGGACTCCCCCGAACAGGCGCTCGCCAGCGTCACCGGCTTGGCAACAAAGGCTTTTGAGGTTCGCGACCTCGACCGCGCAACGGGGTGGCTGGCACTTGCGTCTTATCTCGGCGATCGAGAAGCCGGGAGTGCTGCCCGTTGGCTCATGGAACCAGACGATAAAAGCGCGCCGACGGATCTCGGCCCGTGGCAGGCTTCGATAGAGGAAGTCCTAGAAAACAGCGAGTGATTGCCTAGGGCTTGACGTCGATTTGCTGGAGCGCGAAGGCGTACTCGAGCGCGGTGACTTTCAAGCGCAAGAAGCGACCGGAAGCCCCGCCGTGTCCCGCGTCCATGTTGACATGCATCAGGAGCGGCTTTGTATCGGTCTTGGTGGCGCGCAATTTAGCCACCCACTTGGCCGGCTCAAAGTACTGAACCTGACTGTCCCAGAGTCCGGTGGTCACCAGCATAGCCGGGTAATCTTTGGGCTCCACGTTGTCGTAAGGGGAGTAGGACAACATGTATCCGTAGTACTTGGCCTGCATGGGATTGCCCCACTCGTCGAACTCATTTGAGGTCAAAGGGATGCTTTCGTCGAGCATGGTTGTCACGACATCTACAAAAGGAACATGGGCCATGATGACCCGGTAGAGGTCTGGACGC
>JBLIMI010000337.1:0-5010 GCA_047638655.1 Minisyncoccia bacterium
CTCACGGCCCCGCCCTTCACCCTGGGCGGCAACGTCGTACAACCCGGCGACCGCTGGTCCTTCCAAGCGCTCTACCGCGACCAAAGCTCACGCCACACATCAAACGCGCTGGAGGTGACCTTCGTTCCGTGATGGGGCGCTGGCACTTGGGCCAATGAACTGAGTCAGGCTAGCGAAAGCGCGCGCCTTGCTCTTCGTAGAATTGTTTGAGCCCTTCCCGGGCGGCGGCCTTGAACTTGCGCGTGATGCCAATGGACCAGTTGCGGGAAGGGAGTCCGCGATTGGCGTAGTGCTCCGACATGCGTTCGTCGTATTGCGCGGTCTGTTGGAGCACTTCTTCATCGCTGGGGTAGCGGTCCTGGAAGAGCACGGCTTCCGGATCGAGTCGCGGGCGGGGGGCGGAAGGGTCTTCGATTTCGCCCACGCAGAGGCCGAAGAGAGGGAAGACGTCCGCGGGCAGGTCGAGCCATTGGCGCACCTGGGGCAGGTCGTTGCGCAAACCGCCGATGCAGCACGTTCCAAGTCCGTGGGCTTCGAAGGCCAGGGTTAGATTTTGGGCGAAGAGGGCGGCGTCGATGACGTCCACGATGAAGGTCTCCAGGTTGGCCTCGTAAGGAATCTCGGCTTGCTGCGCTAGCAGTCGATGGCGACGTTGATCACCGCAGACCACGAAGAAAGCTCCGGCTTCGGCAACTTGGGGCTGGCCGCCGGTGGCTTCGACCAGTTGCGCGCGAAGGGCCTCGTCTTGCACCTGAATCAAGCAGTAGGCTTGAACGTTGGAAGAGGTGGCGGCGCATTGAGCAGCCTGCACGCAGGAACGAACGAGTTCGGGTGCCAGAGGGGTGCACTTGAATTTGCGCACGCTGCGGTGTTGGCGAAGCAGGTCGAGGACTTGTTCATGCATGGGATCAGACCTCCAGATTGTCGCCGACTTCGTGTTGGGAGGCGATGACCACCTTCACCTCGGGGCGGCCCATCCGTTCCAGAGCGGCGCGAGCGCAAGCCTCGGCCAATTGCGGAGTGTTGTTCTTTTGGGAAATGTGAGCCAGGACCACGGTGTGCAGGTCCGGACACGCCAGTTGCTCGAGCATGTCCGCCGCCTGGTCATTGGAGAGGTGACCGCGGCCGCCGGAGATGCGCTGTTGCAACACCGGGGGGTAAGGACCCTCCCGCAGCATCTCGGGGTCGTAGTTGAATTCGAGCACGAGCAGCGCAGCCCCCTGGAGTTGGCGCGCCACTTCAGCATCGGGTCGACCGATGTCCGTCAGGACGACGGCCACGCGGCCTTCGTGCTCGAAGCGCAACCCCACGGTGGGATCGCAGTCGTGGGGCAAGAGCACGGGGCAATAGGTGAGCGTGCCCGTACCGCGCACGGGCTCGATGGTGCGTTCTTGACCGATGCGGAAAGCCACAAACTCCGGTGCCCGCGAGATGGAGCGATGCCCCATGATCTTCTCTGAGCAATGCAGGGTGGCTTTTTGGCGCTTGGCGATGGCACCCGCATTGCGCGCGTGATCCAGATGCCCGTGAGTCACGAACAGATGGTCGATGGTGCGTGGCCCGACATGAGCGAGTTCAAAACGCTCTGAGAGCACGCGCACGCCCAGGCCCGCGTCGACCATGAGGTTGATGTCGCCGGCGCGCAAGACCATGGCGTTGCCTTCCGAACCGCTACCGAGAACCTGAATGTGCATGGGGCAATAGATCGTGTTGTTCAAGACCTCGCTTGCGATGGCGCAGGCGTGTCAGGGCATAGATGAGGAACAGGGCAAGCAGGGACAGGGCCGCGCCGAGTCGCAAGGACCAGGGTTCGTACTTGCAACGGATTGTGGAGTTGCCAGGGGGGATCTGCACTCCGAAGAAAACGTGGTCGAGGCGCAAGAGTGGCGTGTCTTGACCATTGACGGTGATCTTCCAGCCAGGCATCCAACCCTCGTGGAAGACGAGTGTGCCGCCGCTCGAGTCGTGGATGCCGGCGTCGATGCGGTGCGGTGCGGGGCGGCTCAGGGTCAATTTTCCGGGGCGGAACGGTTCCCTCGCGTCGCTGGCGTGAACGTCGCGGGTGTCGGCACTGGCACTGGCGACGAAGTCATGGTCCGGCGCGCTGAGCGCCTGCAACGTGAGTTCCCCGTGATCGACGAGAGCGGGAACCACACGGGCGCCCCCCAAGCTTCCCCGGCGAGCGTAAACATAGAAGCCCGGCTCCTCGAAGCGCAGTTGCAGTCGCGGGTGATCGACCGGGCGCAGGGACAGCACGCAGGTCACGTTGAGGGCATCCAGCAGGGGTCGATCCAGGAGCGCCGCGCTCGACAGACAACTGATGCCCGTGCGATAGACTCCATCGGGATCGAAGGCTTGCCAAAGCTCACGCAAAGCCAGGGAAGGCAGCGCCTGGTAGGGGGTCAGGTCGGAGATGCCGTAAACGTTGGGCAGGTTGGGTCGTGCGAGTTGCAGCACCTCGTCCACTCCATTCGTGCTGGCGTCGAGTCGCAACAAGCGTCCCGTTCCCGTGGTTTCCGCGAGGGCGCTCATGCCGTCGGAGTTCGGGAAAATGGGCATGGCGCCGATGTCACTGGGTGTGGTCCATGTCAGGCCGACGGCGCAGGCTTCGATCACGAGCAGCACACAACCAAAGACCCCTCCGCCGCGCACCGTGACTCGGCCGGCGAAGTAGGCCAAGAGGCAAGTTCCGATGCTCACGAACCAGAGTTGCAAGCCGCCCTCGGCGATACGCGCCCCAGCTTGCACGGCGTTCTCCTGGAGTTGTGCGAGCAAGTGTTCTTGGTCAGGGCTCACCACTTCGGCCAGTTGCCGATGCAGGGCTTGGGCCCAGGTCGCGGGTTCGATGGTCCACCACAACCAGAACCCGAAGCCGCCACCCGCCAGACCGCCGGCGAGGGTTCCGACCCGTGCGCTACGTTGTCCGACCAGCAGCGCATCGAACCCGAGGGCCGCTAGCCAAGCGATGGCGATGGCACCCAGGCCGGCCGCGCGGGCGGGAGAACCCAGTCCGGCGCCGGGCAAGCCGTAGAGAAAGTCCAAGCCGGGTGCGTTGAACACAAACCCCCAACTGACGATCAGACACAGAAGTGGAAACAGGCACAGGCGGGGTCGCGCGAGCAAGGCGCCCAGGGCCAGGGCCAAGACGCACAGACCGGCGTAGAGATTCCACTCCAGCCTGTTGGCGCCGAGTCCCTTGGCGAGGTCCCGTTGAGCGAGGAAGGCCCAGGTGCCCGCGTCGACGACGGCCGCGTGGGGATCGCTGGGAAGACCAAAGGCCATGGGCAAGATGGTGGTCACCAGCGCTGCCGTGGGCAGGCTTTGGGCTTGGGTCTCCACCGGGGACTGGGGCGAACGCGCGGAGTGCTGGGCGGCTTCCGCCATGGGAATCCACTGCACCGCGGAGGCAGCAACACCCAGTGAGAAGAACGTCAACGCCGCGACCAGGGAGCGGGTCCAGCGGTGTGCCTCGCGCTCCACCCGAATGGCTTCTAGGGCGCGCACCAGGATCCAAGAGAGGGTCAAGCCGCACACGAGCAGGAAGACTTGCGGGAAGCCTGCAACGCCGGAGAGGCCAACGGCCACGGCCAGGATCGCGCCCGCGTTTTTCCTTCCGCGAAACAGGAGATCCACTCCGAGCAAACACCAGGGAGCCCAGAGCAGGGCGTCGACCTTCATGATGTAGTGCAAGTTGGCGAGCACGAAGCCGCTGCCTTGAAAGGCGATGCCCCCCAGGAAGGCGGCGGTGAACTTCAAGCCGCGGGCTTCCAGGAACAGCATCATGCCCAGCCCAGCCAGCACCATCGAGAGCAGGGCGTGCCAACCGGATGCCGTGGCCGGGTGCATCAAGAAGTACGGCCAGCGCAACGGGTTCCATGGGGAGGCCATGGAGCCAGCCGCCAGCGGCGTGCCCAGCCCAGCCTTGGGGTTCCAGATGGGGAGCACGCCTGAGAGCGACTGGCGTTGGATCTCTAACTCGTCCGTCAGGATCGGAAAGCTGCGATCCGTGGCCACGCGATTGACATCGACGGAGGCCCTCTGCGCAGCGTCCGGATTTTCACTGGCCAGGGGTTGCTGGGTGATGGGCAAGAGCGGCATGAAGCGCTTGCCGGGCACCAACGACGGCGCGAGCAACAACACCGGCAACAGGAATAGCAGCGGGAACCGCAAGCGGCTCGGCATCCAGCGCCCGGAGAGTAGCGTCAGGGTGTTCATCGGCCTCGCGCCGCATTCCCCGCGGCTTTGGACCGCGTTTCAGAGTCGCTGTGGCTTAGCGCCACTCGGCGATGAAGAGGTTGGTGTCTCCCTCTTTCGCGCCGCCGCGGTTGCTGGCGAAGGCCAGGAAGCGCCCGTCCGGGCTGAACATCGGGAAGGAGTCGAATTCGTCGTCGAAGGTGATGCGCTCGAGGTTGTCGCCGTCCAGGTCGATCGCGAAGAGATCGAAGTTCATGCGCGCACTGCCATCGGAGCTATGGTGGTTGGTGCAGAACAGGATACGGTCGTCGGAGGGAAAGAAGTAGGGGGCCCAGTTGGCCTTGCCGAGATCCGTCACTTGGGTGCGCTCGCTTCCATCGGGCCGAATCAGCATGATCTCCATGGAATGCGGGCGAATCAGGTCATTCGCGAGCAGTTCCTTGTAGGTGGCATGTTCCGCGGCACGGTCTTCCTCGATGAAGTTCGTGGTGCGGAAGACGAGCCACTCCCCATCGTGGCTGAAGAACGCGCCGCCGTCGTAGCCAAGCTCGTCGGTGACCTGTTGCAAGTCGTTGCCTTGCAGGTCACAGGTCCACAATTCCAGGTCCCCTGTGCGCGTCGAGGTGAACACGATGCGATCGCCCTGGGGCGAAACCGTGGCTTCCGTGTCGTAACCGGGGCCCGTGATCAAGGGCTTGCTGGTGCCGCTCTTCAAGTCTTGAACGTAGATGTCAAACTCGGAGTAAATGGCCCAGGCATAGCCCTGGGACATGTCGGCCTTCGGCGGGCATGTGTCGTGCACAGCTCCGGTGGAGC
>JBLIMI010000338.1:0-5008 GCA_047638655.1 Minisyncoccia bacterium
CGTGTTCGCCTTTGATGGCAACAATTGGGTGGAGGAACAAAAACTTCTGGGAAGCACGATCCAACACGCCTGGCACTTCGGTCACTCTGTCGCACTCGATGGAGACATGGCTCTCATCGGCACCATGCGCGATGAACACCAGGGGTTTGAAACGGGGTCTGCTTATGTCTTCGAGCGTGTTGGAGGAGTCTGGGTCGAACAGGAATGGCTCGTGGCCAGCGACGCCGCCAGCGGTGACCGCTTCGGTAGGAGTTGCGACTTGGATGGAAACTTCATCGCCGTTGGTTCGCACCTGCACGATGGGGTTGGCCAAAATTCTGGCGCCGCTTACATTTATGAACGGGACACCAACGGGACTCCGGCGAATCCCCTGGATGATTCCTGGCCCGAGGTTGCCGCTCTCACTCCCTCGGACGCTGAGGCCAATATGCTCTTCGGCCGCTGCGTGGATTTCTCTGGCAACCTGCTAATCGTCGGAGCTTCCCAAGCCAACATTAATGGGGTCATGACGGGCGCCGCTTACCTGTTCTTCCGGGCGGGAGGCGGTTGGGTGGAGGTTCAAAAGCTGACCGCTAGCGATGGCGCCGCGGGGGATCGGTTCGGTGTGAGCGTGGCTCTGGATGGAATCTATGCCCTCGTCGGCGCTCGGGATACTGATCAAAACGGATCCTCTTCAGGCGTGGTTTACGTCTTCACTCGCACGCCCATGGGCTACGTTCAAACGGGCAAAATGATCGCTCCCGACGCTGCGGCCGCGGACCAACTGGGAAACGAAACCGGCGTCCAATTGAACGGCACAACAGCACTTGCGGGCTCTCGCTTCAATGATTCCTTCGCCATGAATGCGGGCAGCGCTTACCTCTTTTCCCTGGCCGATTGCTTGGGTACGAGTTACTGCGACATCACCCCTAACTCCGCTGGAGCGGGTGCGGAGATTCGTGGCACGGGCATCGAATCCATCTCCGCTAATGAGTTCACATTGATTAGTTCGGGCGCCATTCCGAACAAGGTCGGCCTCTTCTTCTACGGACAGAATCAGATCAACATCCCCCTGGGCAATGGCCGCTTGTGCATTGGTGGGGTGGTCCGCTTAAACCCACCCGTTGTCTCCGACTCCCTCGGAACAGCTTCGCGCTTCGTGGATTTCAGCACGTCACCGGCCGGATCGGGACCCAACCAAATCACAGCCGGTTCGACCTGGAACTTCCAACACTGGTTTAGAGATCCGGCAGCGGGTGGGTCAGACTTCAATCTATCGAACGCGGTCAAGGTCACGTTCATCCCCTGAGGCATCCCGCGGAGACCCAGTTCATGTTCTTGAAATTCATTCAGCGATTCCTGCCCGGCGCAGGGGCTGTACTCTCGCTGCGCAGCGGCGACTTGGCACCCCAGTTCGAGTGCGGTGATCAGCACGGGCAGCGCGTCAGTTCACAGGATCTGAAAGGCCAACGCTACCTGCTGTGGTTCTACCCGAAGGCAAGCACCGGAGGGTGACGCGCCCAAGGTAGTGGATTCCGTGATCGAATCCAGCAATACAATGACCTGGGAGTGCGCGTGCTCGGTGTCTCCTTTGACAGCCAAAGCGCTAACCTGAAGTTTGCCGAGAGCAACGAGTTTCCATTCCAGCTTCTGTGCGATACGGAGCGCGCGATGGGGCTGGCGTTCGGAGCCTGCCTGGATTCGAAAGCCCTTTTCCCAGCCCGCTTCAGTTTTGTAGTGGGGCCCACGGGCGTGGTGGAACTGGCCATCAAGACCGAAGACCCTGGGGCGCAGGCGGCGGAATTACTGCCCGAACTGGATCGGCTCACCAGGGCAAAACCAGGCGTCTAGGGCGCCATCTGGAGGCTAACTTTGCGGCGCGGTCACAATGGGTGTGAGTCGAAAGGCTTGATATCACGGCCTTGTACGACAACATCGCCCCTCTTCGGGCTAAAGATTCCGGACAGCTTGACCCGAAAGAGAGTCAGAACCCTCTTTCCAGTCACTCCCCGCAATTCCATCCATGTCCGTAGCAGACAAACTTAGAGAACTCCGACCAGGCGCCGTGCCCAACTCACTCTTCGACCGAGTCGGAGGGCGAGCCGCACTGGACCGTGTCCACAAGACGTTCTACGACAAGGTCTATGAACACGACTGGATGAAACAGTTCTTCGAAGGGGTCGATCAAGAAACGATCGAGACCCATCAGAGTGACTTCATGTGCACGAACATGGGTGGCGGGAAGATCTTCTGCGGCCGAGAGCCCAAGACTGCGCACATTCACATTGAGGTCAGTGAGGAGCTCTTTGACTTGCGGCACGAGATGCTAAAGGAAAGCCTTCAAGAGTGCGGAGTGAGCGCAGAGCACCAAGCGGATTGGCTCAAGATCGACATGGCGTTCAAGAACGCTTTGCTACGCAAGCGGGAAGATTGCCGCACACGGGGAAATACCCTCTCCACTCGCGGAGAGGGGATCATCTCCATTCCCAAGCCGACGTACTACCGTCGCGCCGGTTGAGCCACCATTCCAGCTACGGAAGCTGGGGATGCAGGAGTGACTGAAAAGCCTGGACCACGTCGTTCACATCAAGCTCGGCGAAGGCATCTCCAATGCTGATTTCAAATCGCGACTGACCCTCGAGGGGTCCGGGCCGTGCTTGGCCCAGCAACCAAAGCCCTGTCTCTTCGGCCACCCGATCCCGTTCGGTCAACGCCGGGTCTGGATCGAGATCTAGCTGAACGTGCATCATGCTGGTCTGAGGTTTGTCCGGAAGCAGGCGCAGCCCCGAGACCTGCGCAAGCCCTTCAGCTAGTCCCTGCGCTTGCGTCAAATAGAGAGGAAAGCGAGCAAGCTGTTGATCAAAGCGGCTGGCTGCCGAGGCCACATTGGGGAGCAAGCTGAACAGGTTGCCTCCCATCCGGCGTTGCCACAATTGAGCTTCTTGGATGAAGTCCGCGGGTCCGATGAGCATGGCTCCCGAGAGGGCGCCGATTCCTTTGTAGAATGAAGCGTAGACCGAATCGAAAAGCGCGCCGATCTCTTCAAAGCTATGTCCCATGGCAGCCTGGGCCTCCCAGATGCGCGCGCCGTCGAGGTGTAGACGGCAGCCTCGCTCCCGAGCCAGCCCGCAGAGCTCTACCAATTCATCCCAGCTCGGCAACTGTCCACCATTCTCGCGGGTGGGGAGTTCGATGATGAGGGCTCCAATGGATTCGGTCAGCGATTCGAGATCCTGCCTCAGCATGGGCCTCCCTTCGGGACCGATGAGAGTCGCTCGCAATCCAAAGAGGTGGCTATAACCCCTCTGTTCGTGGAGTTCGAGGTGGCTGGTGGGGTGCATGCCAAAGTGCCCGCCCGCACCGCTCCACAGTCGCATGGCAATTCCCTGCGCCATGGTTCCGCTGGGCATGAAGCGTGCGCTGGGTTTACCGAAAAGCGCTGCTAACTTTCCCTCGAACTCCTGGATCAACTCGCCAGTGCCGTAGAAGTCCTGGCCTGGGTTTTCACTCGTGCACCACTCAGCTACTCGCTGCAATTCGTTCACGCTGTCGGGGTACCCGTGCCCGTGGATGGGCTTGCAGCGTGCCTTCAAGTCGATGCGGTATTGTTCGAGATCCGTCTTCATCTGGATGTGCTAGGTGGTCCGTGGTGGTGTCGTGCCCTGCAGCCCGCGTATCATGGCGCACGTGGCCCCTGGAGGGTGGTGCGGAGTTAGGGAGAATTTGATGTGAACGTTCGAGGTCGAGCCTGTTCACGGCGTGTTCCCCAAAGAACCGACCCCTGTGCCGTTATACCCACTCGCAACGTTGACTGTCGGGAGGTTGTGGCAGGCTATCCATTACCGCTTTGCCTCCGCCCTCCGCCATATGTCGAACGTGATCTGCCTACTCGCCCCACTCTTGTTCCCCATCATTGGCTCCCTCCAAGGGGTTGACCCAAAGGTTGTGGCCAAGATCGAAGAGCGCTGCCAAACCGAGCTCGACCTCGTTCACAGCCGTTCGGACTTTCCGGGTGGGTCCTTGGCGCTGATTCTGCCTGGCGGGCAATCCCTTGCGATCACCGTTGGCACGACCGACAAGGAGCGGGACGGCCAGGACTTGAAAGCGAGTGACCGGTTGCTCTCAGGGAGCATTGGAAAGACCTACGTGGCCGCCATGGCTCTCAAGTTGAGTAGCGAAGGCAAGCTCGACCTAGATGCAAAGGCCATCGACTTCTTTGAAGGAGAGAGCTGGTTCTTGCGCTTGGCCGGATCCGATTCCTTCACCGTACGGCAACTGCTACGTCATCAAAGCGGACTGCAGCGTTACGTTTTCGGTAAGGAGTTCTGGGAGACCCTCACGCAGGAGATCGACAAAGTATGGGAACCCAAGGAGCTACTCTCCTTTGTCTTTGACCACGACGGATTGTTCGCGCCCGGCGAAGGGTGGGCCTACTCGGACACCAACTACATCGTCGTCGGCATGATCCTTGAGAAAATTTCAGGGGAGAAGATGTACGACTACGTGCAGAATCACTTCCTCGACCCGCACAAGCTGCGCGACACGGTGCCCTCCGACAGCCGGCGAATTCCCGGGTTGATTCAAGGGCACACCCGCTCCTTCCAAGCGTTTGGTTTGCCTGATCGAGTGCTTGACGAAGGGCTCTTCATCATCAATCCGCAATTTGAATGGTGCGGTGGTGGCTTCTGCAACACGCCCCTGGACCTCGCCCGCTGGGCACGCATCTTGTTCTCGGGAGCCGCCTTCGATGCAGACTACCTGCCTGAACTGCTCGCGAGCGTTCCGGCAGACCCGCGCCAGCTCGGATCCAACTCGAGTTATGGTCCAGGTTGCATCATTCGTCAGACGGAACTTGGAGAGCTTCGGGGACACGATGGCGTGATGACCGGCTACCAATCGGTGATGGGTTGGTATCCCGATCTCGACCTGGCCATCGCGTTTCAAATGAACATGGACAGTGACCGAAAGATTGGTATGCCCCTGTCTCGCTTGCTGATGAGTTTCGCCAAGATTGCGGCGGAAGAACTGG
>JBLIMI010000339.1:0-5007 GCA_047638655.1 Minisyncoccia bacterium
TTGAATTGCTTGAGCCTCATATCACCGAGCTCGCGCAGGATTGGACGGCCGCGGCAATGGAGGGCTTGGGCAAGCCCGGGTTGCAGCAACAAGCAGTTGCCGTTTGGGAACTGGCATTGGCGGGGGCTTCCCGCTTGCCCGCGGGCTACTTCCGCGCGCAGGACCTGCAGACGGCAGCCAGTTACCTAGCGCACTTCGTCGCACGGGGACGATCGGCAGGAGACGACCTGCGCGAGAAGCTAAAGGAAGGCCCAGCGCAATCCTTGAGCTGGGCCCTATAGCCACCGCCGACGGGGGTCAAGTGGACTTTCCGGGTGATTGTGTCCGGATTGGGTGGCTCGGGTTGAGCTCCTGACATGTCGCTATAATTCGCCCTCTCACGGCTTGATCGCTGCGCGAGGCTGGTGCAATCTTCTCCGCATTAGGAAGCAACGTTGGCTTGCGTTGACGCCCACCCCACCTTCGATTCAAGCAGCATGAATTCCTACCGCACGACGCCGACTTTTCTTTTCGTGGCTGTCTTGGCCCTGCCGGCCTAGGCTGGTAACGAAGAGGGACTTTCTCTCGAAGATTCGGAAACAGCTTCGACTCTGAACCTCCACAAAGCATTGGCCGCGATGGTGGCCGAAGGAGATGTGCAGATGAACTTCGGGGGCCGCATTCAATATGACGTCGGGTTCAACAGCGCGGATAACTCCCTCAAGAATCCGAGCGGGATGTTCCCTGGTTTCAGTTACGGCGACAGCACTGAGTTTCGCCGTGCACGCTTCGGTGCCAGCGGCACCCTCGACGAAGCCGTCAGCTTCAAAGCCGAGTACGATTTCGCAAACACAGACGGCGTCGGCTTCACCGATGTTTATATGCAGCTCGGCACCCCCTACGGCAAGATCCGGGTGGGGCACTTCCTCGAGCCTTTTAGCCTCTCGGGCACCACGGGTTCGAAGTTTCTGGTCTTCGAGGAGCGTGCGCTGACGGCCACCTTCGCGCCGGTCCGCAACTCGGGCATCATGCTGCACGACTCCGCCGCCGGTGACAGCGTGTCATGGGCTCTCGGTGTGTTCCGCGGTGTGGACTCGGAGAGCACGGCGACTGACTCGTCCTACAGTTGGACCAGTCGCCTGACCTGGGCACCCAAGCACGACAAGGAGACCGGTGACTTGGTTCACCTGGCGTTGGCGAGTTCAGTACGCTCCGCTGTGGAGAACAAGATCCGGTACAAGAACTCCGGCGAGAACCACTTCAATCCATCCTTGGCTGACGTCACGGTGGACAACTCCGATGGAGCGGTCTTGTACGGCGTTGAGGCTGGCTGGGTGAGCGGACCGCTTTACGTGCACGCCGAGTACGTGATGAGTTCGGTGAGCCAAGAGAGCGGAGCAGGCGCAGGCGCCGATTTTGGTGCTTACAGCGTCGAAGCCGGCTTCTTCCTGACAGGCGAGCACCGCCCCTACAAGAGTGGGATGTTCGGGCGCATCACGCCTAACTCTATCTACGGCAAAGGCGGCAACGGAGCTGTGGAGCTGGCCGCACGCTACGGTTCCCTGGACCTGAACGACGGCGCTTTTTCCGGCGGTGAGTTGACCGACACGCTGCTCGGCGTCAACTGGTACCTGAACCCCAACGCGAAGATTCAGTGCAACCTAGTGCACTCGGAGCTGGAGGACAGAGCAGGTGTGCCCGATGGCGACACCGACGCGCTCCTGCTCCGCTTTCACGTGGACTTTTAGTCCCGCGAGCGTTCCACCAATTAATGAGGAGCCAACACGGCGAGTGTTGGCTCCTCTTCTTTGTCGACGGGAGAGTTGTTCAGGAATTCCAGCGGCCCGGGTACCAGACCCGACGGCTGCGGCGCTCGTAGCGACCCGGCGTGTGGTCGGTGCGGTAGTAGCCCGCCGCCACCTGGAATTGGAAAGGGGTTCCGCAAATTTGAAAGCGTGTTTCAAAGACTGGGGGACACCACACCCGGCGAGAGGTGCCCGGGATCCAAACTTGCGTCGGGCGGGCCTCGTAGTGCCCGGGAACCCAAGTGCGGCAATCGGGGGCTCGCCGGTTGTACCCACCGAAGCGCGTCCGGGAATGTCCGTACGCTGAAGGAGAGCTTGCGTAGCCGTAATTCCCCGCAGACGCGGCGGCGCTGGTGCTCAAGAGAATCATGCCGGCCAGCAGGAAGAGGGTTCTGGGGTGCTTGCTTTTGAATTTCATGGGTCACTCCTGATTGAGGGTGAATGAGGTCAGTCACCACTCCTCAGTGCAGGACAGGCCAGGGCGTTCGATCTTTCTGCAGAGTTTTCTTGGCAGCTATCGCCAGTGGAGCCTCGCCTGGCTAAGTTGGCGAACATGCTTTCCACTTGCTCCCGCTTGGTCTTGGTTGCTGTCAGCAGCATTCTTTTCTGCAGTTGCCGGAGCGCCTCCAGCGCGGGCAGCCCGCTCACCCCCGATCAGAGTTCGGGCAAGGTGGTGGAGGCATTGCAGACTCGATTGGCGTCCGAGCGCTCGAATAGAGAGATGGAAGAGATCGCGGTTCTCGCTGGAGACTGGGATTTGGTCCTCGAAGCAGCGGGTGCGCAGCCAGCGGTCATCGCGCGCGGCCACGCTACGCTGGCGACCATCCTTGGCGGTCAGTTCCTCGAGTGGAACACCAAAATGACCGTTGGTGATCAGGAACTTCACTCGCGGGGTTTGCTCGGCTTCGACAGCCAACTGAGGCGCTATGAGTTCTTGTGGGTTTCGGAATTGTCCGGCGCCCAACGCTTGGCCCGCGGACGCGGCAACCCCTTGGGTCAGGGTTTAGGGCTCGACTATCAGGACACGGACGCGGTAACCGGAGCGGCCGGCCGCTTCCAGAGTTGGTTGCAGGTGCAAGACTCCGATCACTTCGTGCTCGAACAGCGCGAGTACGATGGCGCCAGCGGTGTCTGGCTCGTGCGCGTGCGAACACGTTACGTCCGTCGAGGCTCAGCGCCGCAGTGAGTAACGCGCCAGGGCGGAGATCAAGTCCGCCAGCATCACCAGGGCAATGCTGAACAGGACCAGTAGGAAGACCTCGTCGTAGTACTGCTTGGCTCGCGCGTCTTGAATCCAGTAGCCCAGGGAAACGACGCCGAGCATTCCAAGCACGGTGGCTTCTCGCACGCAGGTCTCAAAACGATAGAAGAGGTAGAGCAAGTTGCGGGAGAGTCCCAGGGGCACGACACCAAAGACCAGGGAGGAACTGCGACTCGATCCGTGGGTCATGAGGGTTCGCAGAGGGGCCGGTTCCAGGTTCTCAATGACTTCCCCGCCAAGGCGGGCCAGGATACCACCGTTGTGAATGGCCAAAGCCAGGATGGCCGGCCATGCTGTTTGCGGGCCGAGCACCGCGAGCAGCAGGAACGCTAGGATGAACTCCGGAACCGCGCGCAATAGAATGGCGAGGGCTCGGGCTGCCCCGGTGACGGCCCACCAGAAGAGCCGTAGCGCGCGACTTGCGCGTCCTGTTTGTGTTTCGAAGGGGGTGGCGGACGCGAAGTTGCGGGCGGTGAGCAAGGACAACGGCGCTGCGCCGAGAGCGGCCAGAACAATGGCCAGGATCGAAATTTGAAGGGTAGCGCGGGTGCTCTGCGCGCCGATTGTCCCCCAAATGCTGCTCAGCCAGTGCATGAGGTCTGCGAGACCCGCTCCCTCTGCACGCAGGGGAAAGGGCACCAGTTCCTGTTTCACAAAGCGAGACAGATTGGAGAATCGGCGTTGATCGAGAAACTCGAGCAATCCAATCTCGGGGCTGAGCCAGGCGTAAAGGCTCCAGAGGGTGAGCGCCCAGAGTGTGATACGCAACAGGCGGCTGCGTGGCCGCTCACGCCGTAGACGCTCAATCTCAGAAAGACGATTGGGAAGAGTGCTCATGCTCATCGCGCGACCACCCTTCTGCGCAAGGCGCCGCTCGTGGCCTCCAGCACGAACACCAGGGCAATCAAGGCCCATAGGTACGCCCACACTTCATGGTAGTGCTGGTTGTCGAAAGCAATCTTGATGTAGTAGCCGAGGGTCGGGAAGCCAAAGAACCCAAGTACAGCGGACGATCGCACAGCGCACTCGAAACGGTAGAAGGTGTAGGCCGCCATGTCGGGCAAGGCTCGTGGCAAGAAGCCGAAGACAAAGATCTGCCACTCGCTTGCTCCACCGGCGCGGAGAACATCCGCAGTGTCGCGGGGGGTCTCGTCCAGAATTTCCGAGAACACTTTGGCCAAGGTTCCAGCAAACGGGAGCGCGATGGCGCAGACGGCGCTGAATGAATTCAGCCCCATGGCAGCCAGCAGGAGCACTGCCCACAGCAACTCATGAACGGAGCGCAGGGCGGCGATGCCCGTGCGCAATCCCAGGAAGAGGCCGAACGGGACCAAACGTGACAAAGCGCCCCGGCGGGAATGGCCGCCTCTCTGGGGGCGATGCCACCAGACCGTGGAGGCCAGCAGTCCGAGGGGCAACCCGATCAAGAGGGCCAGACTGAGTCCTGTTGCTGCAAAGATCAGCGTGCGCCGCATGCTGTCGAGGATTTTCCAAACCAGGGGCAGGGTGCCCTCTGGGACCGCCTCCTCGTAGGTCAATGCGGGAGACAGAGCCGCCGCGAAGAAGTCCTTGAACAGTGTTTGCCCGGAGCCCGTTGGCACAAGGTCAGAGGGGGCGACGCCGAGACCAAGGGCGGCCCACAGTCCTGCCAAGAGGATGCCGACCAACCAAGCCCGGCGTGTGCCGAGTAGGCGCGGACGGTCGAAGGGCACTGGGGTGGCGGCCCTAGCTGGCATGGTCGCTGTTCGAGTTTCCGAGGGCGTAGAGGCCGCTGATGGCTTCGTCGGTGATCGCCTCCGTGCAGGAGTCGAAATGCACCTTGCCGCCTCGCAGTCCAATCAAGCGCGGTAGCCATTCCCGGGCCAGCAAGATGTCGTGCAGAGACAGAACCAAGGTCACTCCGCGTTCGTGGGTCAGTTGAGTCAATAGCTCAAGGGTCTCGCGAGCACGGCTGGGATCGAG
>JBLIMI010000340.1:0-5002 GCA_047638655.1 Minisyncoccia bacterium
GGTCTCGCTCGGGGCTTCGATGCCTACTCGGAGGCGATGATGGGCCACGACCTGGTGCAGATGGACAGCCAGTGGAGCCGCTTCCGGTCCGAACTGCTGCTCTGGGTTTTCAAGAACAAGTTGCAGCAACGGGTGGACTCGAGCTTGGTGGTGACCACCGCACGCGGCTGGTTGCGTGAACACAAAGGCAAGCGCTGGATGGCGATGGTGCACCTGTACTCCACGCACACGCCCTACGATCCTCCCAAAAACTACAAGCAGCCGTACCTGGATCCGACCTACAGCGGTCCTTTCAGTTCGTTCTATGCCGAGCACCGCTATGCGTTAGAGCGCGGCGATTACGAGCCCACAGCAGCGGACGTGCAGCGAATTCGCGATCTGTACATGGCGGGGGCGGCCCAAGCGGATGCCCAGATCGGTGAGTTGATGGCCGAAATCGAGGAGCTTGGAATGCTCGACGAAACCCTGGTCATCTTGACTTCGGATCACGGCGAGGACCTGGGCGAGTGGCGTGGCATCGGGGTCAAGGGGCGCGAGCAAGCCACTCGCATCTGGGAGCACAACCATATGTGGCAGACCAACCTGAGGGTGCCCTTGATCTTGGCCAACACGAGACTGCTGCCCCACGGCAAGCGCGTGCAGGAGCTGGTTGAGTCGGTGGATCTTATGCCGACCCTCTGTGAATTGATGGGGCTGGAGCTTCCCGTGGAGGACGGCGAACTCAAGCCCGAGATCGACGGCCAGAGCCTGGTGCCCTTGATGCTCGGGGCCCAACGGGGAGAATCTGCGAGCACCTGGAACAAGCCTTATACGTTCTCCGAAAACGGGCTCTTCTTCGTGGTGCAAAGCGCAAAGCACAAGCTGATCGTGCCGCGCTTTCTGCTGAAGGAAAATGACCCGACCCAGCTGTTTGACGGTGAAAAGTGGGTTCGTTTCTACGACCTGACAATTAGCGAGGCGGAAGAGAACAATGATCTCGAGCCGGACGACCCGCGCGTGCTGGAGCTTTGGAATGCACTTTGGCAATACAACGAGTCCATGCCCGAGGCGGATTACATTTTGACCGAACGCGACCTCGACATGGCCGAGCTCTTCAATGCCTTGGGCTACAATGAAGCCATCGACCCCGCCCTGTTGGAAGCAGCGAGCAAGGGGGCGGAGCCCGGCTCGGAATGAGCACGGCGCCCCGGAAACTCTTGCTCCTGGCGAACGCCCGTTTGCCATCCCAACGAGCCCAGTCATTGCAAGTGGCCCAGGTCGCTGGCGCCTTTGCGCGTTGCGGATTGGAGACCACTTTGGTGCATGCCCTTCGGCGCGACACGCCGGCGGTGACAAGCACAGACGAATTGTGGGACTACTACGCCTTGCCGCCGGGAGCGCGGCCCGCCATACACGCCGTTCGCAACTTGGACTGGATCGATGCGGTCCCGCGTTCCTTGCAATACATCCCCGCGAGAATCCAGGAACTCACCTTTGCCCGGGGTGCCGCTCGCTTCGCGCGCCTCGCGGGTCAGAACGCGTGGCTCCTATGCCGTGAACTGGAGAGCGCCTTGCAGCTTGTGCGCGGAGGCCATCCCGGTGTTTTTATCGAGATTCACCGGGTGCCCGGCGGGCAATTGCGACGCGGGTGGCTGTTGCAGTCGGCGCGCAAGGCCGCGGGCATCATTGCGATCTCAGGTGGTGTTCGCGAGGATCTGGTGGCCCTCGGCATCGATCCACAGTCGATCTTCGTGGCCCACGACGGGTACGAATCTACGCGTTTCCAGGACATGCCGAGCAAGTCACTTGCGCGTGAGGAACTTGGGCTCGGCCAGGAGGATCAAGTGGTCGTCTACACCGGTGGCTTGCTGGCCTGGAAGGGGGTCGACATTCTCGTGCAAGCCGCGCGCAGCTTGCCAGAGGTGCGCTTCGTGATTGCTGGCGGCATGGACGCCGATGTGGCGGGCATGAAACAACTCGCAGGCGATCTCAAGAATGTGCGCTTCGATGGTTTTCAATCGCCTGCACGAGTGGCGACCTACCTAGCTGCCGCCGACGTGGGCGTGGTGCCCAACCGATCCGCGCCAGCCATAAGTGCGCGCTACACGTCGCCACTCAAGGTCTTTGAGGCCAAGGCGGCGGGTTTGCCATTGGTGGTCAGTGATCTCTTCTCCTTGCGCGACGTTTTGCATGGGGATGAGGCGGTCTTTGTGGAAGCGGATTCCCCTGGGGCTCTGGCGGCAGGCCTCTCCAAGGTTCTCAGTGATGAAGAATTGCGCTCGAGAATGGCGAAATCAATTCGCGCCAATGCTCCCGAACATACATGGGACGCCCGCGCCGAGCGCCTTTTGGGATGGATGGGGGCGCGCACTCCAAGTTCGATGGGCAAGTGACCGGGAACTTTGGCAACATAGCTTGGCTCTCATCCGCTAGTCACGGACCTCCTCTACAGCCCTGTTGGATATTTATGCGGAATCCCTCGCAATCTCGTTGGCCCCTGGTGGCGCTCGCATTCGTTTCCGTCGTCACGCTCACCTCCTGCCCTGCGGAGACCGACGACCCGAACGAGAATCTGTTCTTGGTTCACAACGCGGGGTTCGGTGTGGCCGGCGGCACGCCACTGGCCTTCAATGGTGGCTGGATGGCCTATCTGGCGGACGAGGCCTCCAGTGGTGCTCAGGACTTGAACGGTGACACGCAGTTCGGTATCGACACCGTCGCGATCGCGGTCAACATGCTCACCCGCGCGGAGACCAATATTGGTGTCGCGGCCTCTGCGGCCATCTGGCTGGGTCCGGAACTGTACGTGGTGGTCAGCGAGGCCGCTGACCTGTTCGACCACAGCGGCACGAATGGAACGGCGGATCTAGTGCTGATGCACTGGAACTCCACTCTGACGGATCCGGTTTTCATTGCGACCCTGGATCCCATGAGTCCGGTGCATTTTGTGACCGTCGGCTCGACTCTGTTTTATGCGGCGGATCGCGCTCCGACCATGGCGGGGGAGTCTTCCCTGTTCGCCATCGACCAGGCATTTCCGGAGACTCCTCGTCCGGTGTTCACCCAGGACATGGTGGATCCTCGGCGCTCTCGCATCCTTGGCGAGGAGGAGGGGCTTGTGATGTTGTATTACGACGAGACTCTCGGTGGTGCCGCGCTGAATGGCGATGGCAACGCGGACGACACGCATATCCTCGTTTTGCTCGACGGCACGGGTGACGTGGACGTGAGTGGTTACAGCCTCAACATGCGCAGCACAGGTTTCGGTTTGACCGGGGCGACAAGCCCCTGGCGCGCGGCGAACCAGGGGGCCAATGACTGGCTCGTTGGATTCCTCGTGGCTGAAGCTGCCCAAGAAGCCAATCTGAATCTCTTCGATGGAATCCTGTTGCCGCTTTCCTGGCAGATTCCCGCCTGCACGGTGGATGACAGTGACCAGATCGACGAGATCTTGCACGTGATTCGATTCGGTGTTTGGGATGCGGACAGCGTCAACAACCCTGCCGTGAACACGGGTCTTGCGGGCAATGGAAGGGTGCTCATCGCCGACGACGCGGTGGCCACTATTTGTCCCGAAGCTTCGGAGAACAACTGTATCTTCAATGCCGATGGAGATCCCTCGGATCGCATTCTGCGTTGGATTCGTATCGACGGGCAGAACCCGCCCTCCTCCGCCGGGGGGCCCGAGCGCACGACTTCCCGTTTGATCGCCCTCGACTCCAACTTGCCGGGCCCGGCCCAGGCGGTTGCGGAACTCGACGGCGCATTTGTGATCCAGATCGACGAGCTCTTGGATGGCCACAACCATGACAACGCGCCTGGCTCGAACCGCAAGCTGATTGCCTGGATCGATCCGGACAACCCCACGCCTGGTTGGACCTTCAACCACAGCACGGTGACCAATTTCTACGCCACCGCCACCTGGATGGGGGAGCAGCCCGGGCACACACGCTTGGGAGTTGCCTTTGCGGAGAGCTCCAACGGGGACGACCTGAATGGCGATGGCGACCAAGCGGACAGCATGCCGACATGGGTGGACCTGACCGGTGCGCCCCTGCGGCTCTCCTTCCTGGGGCGATTCCTGGCCACGGACAAGGACAACGCGGGCATCACCTTGGCGAATGGCACTGGCTTCTTCCGCTTCAGTGAGACGGAGCACGGCGTGGATGAGAACGGCAACGGCAACCCGAACGACATCTTGCTCGTGCGCGTTAGTTTCTCGTCGGGGGTGGCTTCCAACATGGGCATTCTGAACAATCTCGCACGTCTCTCGATGGAGACGGAGGCCGACGGATCGAGCGCCGCAGGCGCCTTCTTGATCGACGAGAACTTGACCGGGACGGACTTCAATGGGGACGCGGACGCCTTTGACTTCGTTCCCCGTTTCTTCCAGTTGCCCTGACCACCACTCCTGGTTCCATGCGGGTTCTGTATTTGACTGACTCCCTCTCCGACCTAGATGGGGTGGGGCGCTACGCCATGCGCCTGGTCGCTTCCTTGGAGGAGTTGGATGCGAACTTTGAACCCGAGTTCCTGATCTCACGCAAGCACCGTCCGACCTCGGACTCCGTGCCCGCGTCTTGGCCGGTCAGTGTTGCCCTGCCGCCGGACTATTTCTTCTACATGTCCCCGGCGCGCTTCTGGGTGAGTTTCTTTCAGAGCTTGCCCAAGGTTGTGGCCGCCGCGCGCCGCGTGGACATTGTGCACGCGATCAAGGACTATCCCCACAACTGGCTGGCCGAGTGGGGCGCGCGTTTGGCGGGCAAGCCCTGCGTGGCCACGGCTCACGGCACCTACACGGTGCAACCGCTCTTGAGCAAGCGTCACCGTGAACGTGCGCTCGCCACCTACGCACGCTTTGCTGGAATGATCTCCGTGTCGGGCTACACCCGCATGCGCTTGCTCGATTTGCTGGACGGCCGGCCGCCGCAAGCGAAGGACGTGGTAGTGATTCCCAACGCCGTGGACGCGCAGCACTACCTGGCCGAACGCTCGCTGGGGACCAAGCCCTGGCACGGACAAC
>JBLIMI010000341.1:0-4984 GCA_047638655.1 Minisyncoccia bacterium
TCTTTATTACCTCTCGGGAAAGGCTGAACAGTGGGTCGGGGAGACGAGTCGCATTGTCGGGCCAGGTGAAGTCGTTCATGTGCCAATGAACGAGGTGCACGGTACCTACAACATCTTCGACGAGCCGGTGGTGTTCTTGGCGGTACTCAGTCCGGCGGTTATCCAAGGCCCCCCTCTGGTGGATATGTGCAAGAGCGAGCCGTGGTGCTCGCTCAAGACGCCGCGGAACTACGAGATCGATTCAGCGGGAGGGTCGTGAATAATGCGACTTCCAGCTCTCTGTGTCAGATCTGTGGCGCATGAGCGCTCCAATGTTTATCCTGCTACCCAAGTCAACCCTCCCAGGAGGGTCCTCTCACTCTTTTTCACTGCCCCAGAGAACGCATGACCACCATCGTCCACGCGAGCGACCTCACGGATCGCGAGAAACGCCTCTTATTTTGGGCGAGCTTTCTGTCCCTGGCCGCGGCCGGTTTTGGTTTTGCCTTCCGCGTCGCCATGGGTGGCGAGTACGGGGCAGCGCTAGATCTCACAGAGCAACAAGTGGGGGAGGTCTTTGGTGCATCCCTCTGGCCGATCGCGATCACCATGATCGGCTTCAGCCTGATCGTGGACCGGACGGGCTACAAGTTGCCCATGTACGGTGCCTTTCTGTTGCAGGCGCTCTCTGGAGTGGGCACGTACTTTGCGGATAGCTACACTCAGCTCTATGTCTTCGCCCTTTGTGCAGGGCTCGGTCATGGCATTGTGGAAGCGGTCATCAACCCAATTTGCGCCGCTGTTTACCCGAAGGAGAAGACCAAGTGGCTGACGATCCTGCACGCCGCCTGGCCCGCGGGTCTCGTTGGTGGAACATTGATCATCATGGCTGCCAATAGTGCGTTCGGCGAACTCGCTTGGCAGACCCACGCGCTTTGGATTCTATTGCCTGCGGTGGCCTACGCGTTTCTTTACGGGCCCTGCAAATTCCCGGTGGACGAGCGCGTTCAAGCCGGGGTTCCCTACAAGGAGATGCTGCAACAGGTGGGTTTCTTGACCGCCTTCTTGGCTTCGTTCTTGATGATCTACGAGATCGGCAATCAGTTGGACCAGTTGACTGGTTGGAGCAAGCCTGAGGCTTGGTTCAACACCAGCTTGATGATCGGTGGCGCGGTCGGCCTGGTCTTTGGATTTGCCGTGAAGAGTGTCGGACGACCTCTCTTCTTCTTGATGTGCTTGCTCATGATCCCCGTAGCCACGGCAGAATTGGGCACAGACGGTTGGATCAAAGGACTGATGGCGCCAGTGCTCGACGGTATGAGCATCAACCCCGCCATGGCGCTCGTCTTCTCCGCATCGATCATGCTGATCTTGCGTGTCTTCGCTGGTGGGATCTTGAAGCTCTTCAGCCCTCCGGGGTTGCTCTTCGTGAGCGGTATCTTTTCTTCCATCGGACTCTTCTGGTTGTCCAGTGCAGCGGGAACCGCGGTCTTTATCGCATTCACGCTCTACGCTTTGGGGCAGACATTCTACTGGCCTTGCGTTTTGGGCTTCACCTCGGAGCGTTACCCGCGCGGCGGGGCTTTGACTTTGAACACGGTCTCAGCGATTGGCTTGCTTTCCGCGGGCATCATCGGCACTCCGATCCTTGGGGTTGCCTTCGATCGTTCGATACATAATGCGGTTGTGGCGGAAGCACCTGTGCTGGCGGAAGCGGCCAGTGCGCCCGGGGGCTTCATGTGGATGAGCCACGAGAAGATCGACCCCGCCAAGGCCGATGCTTTCCTTGCTGAACTGCCCGAAAGCGAGCGCGCAACGATGGAGGCCGTCTACTCCAACGCCGCGCCTCAAGGCAGTGCTCAAAGCCAGGCCGGCCGAGATGTGTTGCTCTACGCCGTGCGCTTCCCGCTCATCTTGCTGGTTGTCTTCGGTTTGATCGCCCTCTACTTCCGTTCACGAGGCGGCTACAAGCCGATCGAGTTGGACACTTCGGGGTCCTGAACAGCGACGAGTTCTGAGTCTATGGCCAACGTACGAATCGCTTGTCAGACCTACACCTGGCAGATGTCAGGTGGCTACGTGGGCAAACTCGATCACATTCTGAGCTTGTTGGGCAAGACTGGGTTTCGAGGCGTGGAGCCCGAGACCCAGTACCTTGGCCGCTTGTCGGACCCTGCCGCGCTACGCTCTTCGCTCGAGGACAACAACTTGCAGTTGGCGGCCTTGTGTCTTGTGGAGGATTGGCTCGCCCCTGAAGAGTCTGGCGGGGAGCGGGCGCGCGCCGATGAGTGCCTAGATCTGCTAGCCCACTTTCCAGGAACCTTGCTCAACTTGTGCCAGATGCCGACGACCCGGCCGAACGACTCGCAACAGTTGTTGCAAAGGCAGAAGGATCTGCTGGCCTGCGTGCAAAGCATCGCGTCGCGGGCAGCGGCCCGCGACATCGTCTGCGCCTATCATCCCAACTCACCCGACACGTCCATCTTCCGCACAGCGCAGGACTACACGGTGCTGCTGCCCAATCTTGGAGAGAGCCTTGGCTGGGTTCCCGACTGCGGTCACCTGGCCAAGGTAGGGATGGACCCTCTGGAATGGATCACCTCCCATCGTTCGTTGGTTCGCCACATTCATTACAAGGACATGGACGCACACGGCGCCTGGGCCGAAATGGGTGAGGGTGTGATCGACTACGAAGCCATCACGCGCTTTCTGGTGACCAGTGATTACCAAGGCTGGATCGTTGTCGAGGACGAGAGCGAGCGCGCCATTCCCGAACCAGATCAAGTCACCCGCGACGATTGGAACTGGATCGAACGTCATCTCATTCCCATCGTTTCATGAACATTCCGCGCTTCTCCTTGGGCAGTTGGGCCTTCTCCTTTGGCCCCTTTGAGCAGGATCCCTGGGACTTTGACCGCTTCCTCGAATACGCAGCAAAGGCTGGTTACGACGGAGTCGAGATCAATGGCTTTCAGCCCCATCCCCACCCGGATGATTACCAGACCGCGGAAGCCTGCGCGGCTCTGAAGGCGCGCATCAATGGCCTTGGCCTCGGGATTTCGGGTTACGCGCCGGACTTTAGAAGCGTGCCACCTGCGGAGGTGGAGACGGAGGAGTACCTCGCCCTCTTGAACAAGGTGCTCGTCTTTTGCGAACGGATGGGGATCGAGACGTTGCGGGTGGACTCCGTGTCGCCCCCGCTGGAGTTCTCGCCTGATGAGTACCAAAGCCGCTTCGAGCGCTTAACGCGCACCTGGAGAGCGGCGGCGGAGTGCGCCGCCGAAAGAGGCGTGACCATCGTTTGGGAGTTCGAGCCAGGCTTTTGGCTGAACAAGCCTTCGGAGGTGATCGCACTTGTCGGAGCCGTGAATCACACGAGCTTTCGCTTACTCTACGACAGCAGTCACGCCTACATGGGCGCTGTGGTGGGAGCCCGTCAGACGGGGGAGCCCGAGTTGCTTCCCGGCGGTGAAGCCCAGTACGCGGAGAGAGTGCGCGGCGTCATCGGTCACGTGCACCTGATCGATTGCGACGGTAGCTTGCACGGTGAAGAGACCAGTACCCATAGCCCGTTCGGAACGGGTAATGTCAACTTCCCGGCGGTGCTCTCGGCTCTGGCGCCGGTGTGGGAGAACTTCTCCTGGTGCTGCTTTGATTTTTGCTTTTGCCCCACGACCGAAGTGGATGCGGCCAAGGCCATTCCCTACGTCAGGGAATTACTCCAAGCTCAATAGCCACCCTTCCCCTAAATTGACATGCGCTTTGGATTCAACATGCTGCTCTGGACGACATTCGTCGAGCCCGAGCACGTACCCGTGATCGAGCGACTCAAGCAAATCGGTTACGACGGAGTCGAAATACCGGCGGGCGATGGGCCCGTAGATCATTACCACAGTGTCCGTAAGTGGGCGGACGACGCCGGGCTTGCGTGCACGGCCATTGCGATGGCGACACCCGAGGCGGACCCCAGCAGCCCTGAGCCCTCCGTGCGCCGTGCTGGTCTAGACCGCATCAAGTCCCGTATCGAGTGCGCGCACATCCTGGGAAGCCCGGTGTTGGGTGGACCCTTGTACGCGGCCCACAAATTGTTTCACGACGAGCTTCCCGGTGATGACGAATTCAAACGAGCCGCGGAAGTGCTTTCCGAGGCCGGGGACTTTGCGGAACAGGCCGGTGTGACCCTCTGCCTCGAGCCCTTGAACCGGTTCGAGATTCAACTCGTGAACACCACCTCCGACGCGCGTCGCATCGTGGACCTGGCCGGTCACTCGCGGGTCGCGATTCACTACGACAGTCACCACGCCCACATCGAGGAAGGCAGCCATTCATTGGCCTTTGCCGCCTGTGGCTCCCATTTAGCTCACATGCATTTCTCCGAGAGTCACCGCGGAACCCTGGGCACGGGAATGGTGGACTGGAAAGCGGTCGGGCAGGGGCTTGCTGACTCTGGCTATGATGGTTGGTGCGTTGTCGAGGCTTTCGGAACCGCCGTGGACGGCTTGCGGCAAGCGGCGAACGTGCACCGCAATTGTTTCGAGACACGGGACGAAGTCGCGGCCAAGGCCCTTGGCTTCATGCGTCAACTCACGAATTCTTGAACGCGTAGCAACACAGAACTTTTCAAACATGAAACGACTCATCCTTCTCGCTAGTTGCCTCGGTCTGTACGCGCTTGGCGTTGCTTCCATGTCTTCCTCCGGGGAGAAGCAGTGGTACAAAGGCAATACCCACACCCACACGCTCTGGTCAGACGGCAACGCGGCGCCCGAGCGCGTCGTTGCGTTCTACACAGAACACGACTACGACTTCCTGGTGCTCTCGGATCACAACATCCTCTCCCAGGGGGAACGCTGGTTTCCCGTGAAGGAAGGGCGTCTGACGGAGGAAAAGCTTGCGGGCCTGATCGAGACCTTTGGCGCTGAACAGGTCGTCGTCAGGGACGAGCCCCAACGAGAAATGCGATTGCAGACGCTGCAAGAACTTCGCGGGCGCTTTGAGAAGCCAG